>JBHLPQ010000327.1:0-2816 GCA_048939265.1 Promethearchaeota archaeon | reverse complement strand
GGCGCCAAACATTATAACTTGCTATGATCACGGTAACAATTTTATTGACAGCTTGGAAGTTGAAGTAGAAACCCAACATGATGAACTTGATTTAAACATCATTGAAATCTTTCTTCATAAAGAATATGCAGAGGGGCATTTTGAACATAGAGTAATTGAAATGATTTTTAATAAGCAAAAAAACGTGGAACCAGGCATAAGAACATATTTTGGTGGAACATCTTTTCAAACATGTGTTTATACAAGACCTGACGATTTTGATGCTGGATTGCCACAGGTAATAAAAGTAATTGTTGATCCTTATGATGACACAGCATTCCCAAAAGAATACGACCAGTTGGGACAGCCAAAATGGATGGGAATCATATTCAAGGATTTGGATGGTAATGCAGATTCTTGGGGTAATATATCATTAGGACCATTTCTTCCCGATTTGAACTCCTTTACAGCCTTACCTCTTGAAAAAGAGATTAAGATAATGTGGAGTATAGGAAGTTGCCCTGAAGCAGTGGGAATTAATTTGTACAGATCAAAGTTCAAAAATGATGGATTTATCAAGATTAATAACGAATTGATAAACATTGTAAACAGTGATAGTCAAGTCATAACTGAGTATACTTTTGTTGACCGAGACGTTGTTCCAAAAGTGGAGTATTTTTACAAATTAGAAAAAGTCCTTAAGGATGGAAGGACTCAATTCTTTTCTGAGATGGTAAGTGCAATGATCATATCTGGTTTTGTTTTAAACCAGAATTATCCAAATCCTTTTAACTCATTGACAATTATAAACTATGACATAGATTCTGAAGAGCCAGTAGTAGTTTCATTATGTATTTATAACGTCCTGGGTCAAAAGGTAAAAACCTTAGTTCAAGAGGAAAAATCAACAGGTCTTTATCAGATCGAATGGGATGGGACAGATGAAAAAGGAAATAGCGTATCAAGTGGTGTGTATTTCTATGTTTTGAAAACCGATAAAAATATAGATAAAAAGAAGATGTTACTGCTTAAATGACGATTGAAAAGGGGTTAAGATGAATAACAAGAAAAAGAGAAAAAATACGAAAAAGTGGATCTTCTGGTTTTATCTGTTTTTGGTCTCTGCCTTGATGGTTGTAGGTTTGAATGGCGTTGTCTACGCCTCTTATGAGTATATGATTATAGTGCATGATACTCTGGATGGAACAGCTTTACAGCAGTTTATCAATCACAAACAGGGGATGGGTTTTAATATTGATAAAAGGATAATCTCAGATGGGACCAGCAACTCTCAGATCAAGAATTTGATTCAGCAGGCTTTTTATCAAGGCAGCTCAATGCTTCAATTTGTCCTTCTGGTCGGATCAGCAGCTTTTGATACTTTGAATGGGGATAGTTTAGCCGATGCTTCAAAAGGAAACTTTATCCCCACTCATTATGCTATTGACTGTTTTGACCATAGAACTGCATTTGACCAGTGGTATGTTGAGATAGATACTCTAAAGAGGGGCTCTCCTATGCCGGATATTCACATCGGAAGGTTACCAGCAACGAATGAAGCTGAACTTCAAGCATTTGTGGACAAATTAATTTATTATGAAAACGATAACTCCAGTGACGGCTGGAAATGGAATACATTGTTTCTTGCCGGAGACGTTAACAGAGGACCTTTTCCGGATTATCCATCTCCTACTATGGTAAATGAGGTAACAGATGAGCTGATGAATGATTATACACCAGATTACATTGTGAAGAATGTTTTACGCGCTTCTGATTTCTCAACTGCTCAAGAGAGGAAAGATACTACCGTTGCATTTATGGACAATGGTCAGTTGATAATAAATGCGCTGGGCACAGGAGCAGACAGAGCAAATCTGGTTTATTTTCTGGATCGTTTTGGCTCAGGCGCTGATTTTGACGCTAATGTAGACCTTTCAAATTACCAGAAATATCCATTTGTAATTGGTGCCAGTTGTAATTTAGCTCAATTTGACACCTGTCTGGCAGATACTTTAAATAATTGCTTGAGCACCATAAGCCAGAACCTTTTGTTTTGTGAGGATGCTGGTGCTATTGCTCTATTAGGTGGAAGTGGAGCCACTCGAGAATGGGCTAACTTTCAACTTACCAAGCATATTTTTAGCAGTATCTTCGAAAAGGATATAATTAATTTAGGCCAGCTTTCTGCAGCTACTAAAGTATTTACCATATATGATGGAGACGGTTTTGATACATACAGGATGTACACTTTATTGGGAGATCCCTCAATGAACCTGGGATTAATTACGACTTATCTAAAGCCTTTTTCTTATACGGGATTTGAGATCACTGATCCGATATGTCATCAAAATGAAGTTGTTGATTGTAGTTATGTGAGTAATGAGATTGCTAAGTTGGAGCTTGATTACGAGCCACCTTATATTGATGGTTATCTGAGATCTTTTAAAGTGGAAGGTTATGATAATTCAGATGCCCACTCACACTGTTACTGGAAACTATACGATTTGTATGTACCCATAGACTCTCTTCACCGTTTTCTATCTTTTCATCTCAAGGTTGAAGATTCTCCTAATGATCTTGGCCACATCTCTTTAGATGCCCATACTTCTGATGGATCGTATTTGCGAAATGATACTTCTATTGTAGACCAGTATGGGGAGCGTATCCATCCCTCCTACCACCACCACTCCCCAGAAGGGTGGTGGAAATTCTATGCTTTTGATCTCGTAAGTTTGAATGGTAAGTATATAGACGAACTACTGGTTGGATATGATGATGGTCTGATCGGGGAAAAGGGTGATTTTCTTGCCTTTGTGGATGGTATAAGGTTCTCTCCT
>JBHLPQ010000326.1:0-2823 GCA_048939265.1 Promethearchaeota archaeon | reverse complement strand
AAAACTATGTCTTCAATGATATAACTAAATCCCGTAAACGGCTACGATTTTTCCATATTTCAAGAGATAGTAACAGTGTCAATCACAGACTCACACTAGTAAGTAAAATAGTAGTACTAGTCTATGTTTTCATTTTAATTGTCGAATTGAATCGAAATCCTGAAGTTCTGACTTCTTTAACGATTTTTTTGGAGAGAGGGATACCTTGAATTTGAAGATATGGCGCATAAAACACATTATACTATCTTTAATGATAATCCTAATCCACAGTTTGTTAATAATTAATATTCCTATCTTAATTGTCTCAGCTATAGGTATGGAGGAAGATTACAAGATCATAGACCTGAATTTAAGGATATCCCAACAAATAGAGGTTACACAGCAGATTATTACGATTAATTATCAGTCTCACCTCCTTCGACTTGTTAAGCCTAACTATATGACCTTTGCACGCTTCAGAGTGAAAAATACTGGTGATGAGCTGAAAGAAGTCACAATTAAGCTTAGTTGTGGAAAATTTGCGTGGCAGGAGGCGTTTCAGAGGAAGGAAAATTTGATTGATTATAGTTATGATTTTATGGAACTAACCGAGTTATATGTTCCGTTAGAGGGAATAAATAACATAAACACACTTTTGAGCTTAAATATTTCCATTAAACTTGAATACTACCTGCAACTTAGCGATACTTCAGCAACATTTACTATTTTTGAAGGAGCTCTCCGTCAGGTTTGTACGCTTCCTGATTCTGACCTATTAATCTTCCCTAATGTGTTTTATTTCACATTTCCGAATCTCACTTATTCTTTTCAAACATTTCACTTTATCTTGACCTCCTATTACCTCACTAATATTAGTGCCTCTGAACGCCTGTTGGCCATGGTCACATTGATCACTGAGGTATCATTTGAAGTTATTGAATCTAATGAAGTACTGAAAACTGATCTGGTTGAAACAGGCAATTTTACAGGTACCAAGGTACTCTTAGATAATAATCTATCAAAAATTCATATTCATCTCGAAATCCAACGAGATCAAGATCAGCTCTCATGTCCATTCGTATTGAAGGTCCATTCATCAGAAAAACAGCTTAATTCCCCTAGTGGCCATAGAGGGGGTGATATTTCGCCAATTTATCTTCCCTCTTGGCTCCTCTTACCACTTTTGTTTGGGTTTTTCTTTGTTCCCATAATTTATCTCTTTAAACAACAACTAGAGGATGAGTTGGATGAATAAGGGAAAGTATGTATTAATCGTATGGGAAATAATCTATAACTTCTCTCTCTCTATTTATTTGATCTATTTCATTTTTATTACAATACTTGTATTTGTTAATAGAATACATGAGCTTATCTGGTTATGGATTGTAATGGCGGTGTTAAGTTATTTTTTAATACTGTCTTTCATCAACGATCTGTTTGATCGCCAAAAAATCTCAGGAACGTCTCAAGATGTAGATTGTGACCCTTATAATCTTAGTAAGATCCCCCATACGTTAATCATTGATTTTGGGTACAAATTTCAAACCCTCTTTGGGGTATTCTTCCTATCAACGACGACAATGGAGAATTATGCCCCTCTTATCGAATTTGAAACCCAATTCAATCTGAACAAGATAGAATCCACGAATGGAACGTGTTATTTAGGATGCTATGACATTCCTACGGATCAAAAGTGGCAATCGATGCCCACGCAGCGCCAGCAGGATCATCTTAGACAAATTCAACAGCATGTCTCAACTTTCCAGCAATCCTTACAGAAGCATATACCTGGAGTGAAATTTCAGCCTCTTAGCCTCCAAAGAATATTTGAAGAACACGGGTTGAAAGGCCAAAGTTGGGGGAACCAAGTGACTGCTGATTCTATCTTTTTAGGAAAAATGAAGCTGGCTATGAGGGATTCTGTCCTTTATCTGACAAGAGAAAATCCTGATAACCCTGAAGAAAAAGAACAAGTACTCATCTCGATTATTGGAGTGACATCTAAGGTCAAAGATAATTTTCAACTCCTAAATCGCATTTGTGAGGGACAGGAAGGGGTGTCAACCTGGCGGTGGAATCGAGTGGAGGAACAAAAAAAGAAACAACACAAAACTTTCACCACTCAGAATTTTATTGTCATTAAAGCTCCCTGTCAAGACATTGATTCCCTTTCATCCGATCCTTTGAAATATATGGAGGAACGGCTCCGTAAGACGCGAAATGACGTTCTCAGTGTCATCAAGAATGGATTTGAATGCACACTTCTCAAAAACGAAGATCTAATCCAGGTTTTTCTGCATAAGAACCAGATTAAGGCTGGGAAAGCTAAAGTGAGGTATGATAATGCCTACTTTAGAGCGATTGCACGATTATCCCGAGTCCCCAGCAGAACGATTCCACTATTACCCTGCAACACCGCTCCTGTCACTATTCCCTTGGGAACTAGTTTTATTAATCCACAAAGAACCGTTGGTCTGGGAGAGTTATCAGATTTATTAGTTTATTGTGGATCAGATCAGAAGCTCTTAATTGGGGCGTTACAACACTTTATTAAGACAATTGTAACCCCTGAAAGAAAAATTGTTATCCTTGATTTTAATAATGAACTTGCGGGGCTTGCCAAATGGGTTCCTAGCGTTGGAAACGAAGAAATTCCTCTCAAAAATTTGCAGCTAGGCAAAGACTTCTCACTCAACCTATTTGACATTGAGATTCCCTCTCACGTTTCTGAAGAGAACAATCAGATTGCTTATCAGATGAATACTGTTGTCCATATGTTGGCTTATGCTAGTGAAACAGATGAAGTAGCGTCGAATCTCGCCCAACTTAGATATGCAATGATAG
>JBHLPQ010000165.1:0-8384 GCA_048939265.1 Promethearchaeota archaeon | reverse complement strand
GCAGTTGATGTTGGTTCTACAACTATTAGAACAAGTTTTGCATTGGTCAAAGAAGCGATGACTGGGCATGCTATACCTGGACTTCCGTCAACTATAACAAGCTCCTTGTTGAGTTCGTGTGCTTTCTTGTGACTTTTTTGAATAACTTCACTGACTAATTTACCAGAATTTTCGGCTCCTATATCCAGTCGAGCGTGGATGAAAGATCCAAATCGGGTTTTTGCCTCATAAATCGTACCTGATGGTTGAATTTCCATAGTGATTGCCTTTTCAGGGCAAATCCAAGCACAGGATCCACATCCTTCACATCTAATCGTATCAATTTCCAATTCATTCGTAATAGCATCAAAGCGACAGACTTCGAGGCATTTACCACAATTTGTGCACAAATCCTGATTTTTAACAGCTAATTTTCCACTCAGAAATCGTTCAGATGAGATATTTTCAGGATCCAATAATAAATGAAGATTAGGGGCATCTACATCGCAATCTGCAACAATTGAATGAGGAGAAGAAAGCTGAGCAAGAGCCGCGGTAACTGTTGTTTTTCCTGTCCCTCCCTTTCCAGAAATAATAGTGATTTGTTTTTTTATGTCTGTTGTCATTTCTTGTTCTCCAGAATCTTATTCCATAAATCTGAAAACAAATTGTTAAATCTAGTCGTTGTACCTATAAGAGGAAGACCATTTGAATATAAATGAATAACTTCTTTATCGTGAGGAACTTCCAATAGCAAATTATATCCATTTTCAGTGACCAAACGAGTGATTCGGTCATCACCAACATCAGATCGATTATTTACAATTCCAAAGGGAATATTGAGTTGTTTTACAAGATCGATTGCAATAAGAAGGTCATGTTCTCCAGCTGGTGTGGGTTCTGTTACTAGAACTGCGTAATCTGTTCCAGATAAGGCTTCAATGACGGGACAAGCTGACCCAGGAGGCAGATCCAATATTACATGTTTACTTTTAGATTCTAATGCGACTTTTTTTAGTTCATGAATGATTGGTGTTGCTAAAGCTTCCCCCACTTTTAAGGTTCCCTCAAAAAACATTAAGTTGGCTTTTTCATTCTTGGATTTTCGAATAACTCCCAGTGGATGATACTCTTCTGTAATAGCTTCTTCTGGACATGCTAAAGAACATAATCCACACCCATGGCATAATTCTTTAAATGTCATTACCTGATTTGGGAGAACTGCAAGCGCATTAAACTCACACAAATCAGCACAAAGTCCACAGTGAGTACAAGCGTGTTCATCAATAACTGGTCTTTGAACAGTAATATCTTGAAAGTGAGTTAGGGGAGCATGCAGGAAGTGATTATCATTTGGTTCTTCTACATCAAGGTCAAATAGAGCGACTTTAGAAAACTTTGCAATATAGAGAGCTAGATTCACCGCAATGGTAGTTTTTCCAGTCCCTCCTTTACCAGAAGCGACACTAACGATCGTTCGGTTTTCCTCCTAGTGATGATGATGTTCATGATCTCCATGTCCCTCACCACGATATTTATGTTGTTGGCAGGCGTCTTTGTCTGTAGCCATTCGCAATTTATTGTTTTTAAATAGTTCAATAGCGTCTTTTATTGTTCCTTGGGCGTCAACATAAACTTCAATCCCAAATTGTTCAAACAATTGTATAGCTCGTCGACCAACTCCTCCACAAATCATAATATCAACATTATGCTCACGGAGAAGTTCAGCAGGTAATTTGACACCTCCCATATGAGATGAAGTATTTGGAATTATTTCAACGCTTTTTTTCTCGTCATCATAGATTGTATAATTGTATACGCGGCCAAAATGATATCCTACTCGATCGTTAAGTCCGCCTTTTGTTTCTGAAGGAATGCACAATCTCATTTTCAATTCACCTTGCATTGGTTTTAGGTTCTACGGTTAGAACCTATTCCTCGCCCCATTCCGCGTCCCATTCCACGCCCCATTCCGCGTCCCATTCCTGGGCCTCCTGCCATTGCCAACTCCTGTAGATTCCCTTTGCTAAATTCCTCAATGTTTTGTTTTATAGTTCCCATCATCCCCGAATAGATTATAATGCCAGCGTTCTGTAGAACACGAAAAGCATTTGGACCCATTTGAGGTGCTATCACTGCTTGCACTTGATGATTGACTAATGATTGCGCAGCTTGGATTCCTGCGCCTCCAGGTGCACTTTGTGCAGAATTGGGGTATATTTCTAGAATCTCTTCGTTCTCTGATTCTACAATAATAAAATGGGAGCAACGCCCAAAAATATTAGCAAATTGACTAGTTAGATCATTACCAGTAGAAGGTAATCCAATTTTCATTTTTTTTGCCTCATTTAAGTTTTTAAGTTCTGATTATCAATTCTGCATAATTATTCATAAGCATTTTGCATAATTATTCATAATATTTATCATACACATTGATAAGATGAATGCTGAAATCTGAATAATCAAACTTCAAATATGTAAAAACAGGGAGAAAAAAAGTTGTCAGTTCAAGTGTTGCTTTATGGCTTAGAAAACAGTGGCAAATCTACTCTTATTCGTTCTTTTCAAGTTGGTCACTTTATGTCAGGAGTACCCTTTACAGCTCATAAATTCTACGATATCACACTTGATAATCGCTTAAAATTTAATATTATAGAAGTGGGGGGGAGAAAAGACGTCAGAAGGTTCGTATTCCAATATATTGAACATATCGACGCTATTATCTTTGTGATTGATGGAAGTAATGAGGCAAACTTTAATGAGGTTGAAACTGAGTTCAAAATAATACTTAATCATCCTTATTCTTTAGATAAACCCCTTGCTATTCTTTTCAATAAAACAGATATTACTCGGATTCATCCTTCGCATATAATAGAACGATTGGATATTCTTAATCGGCTTGATCGGCCACATCAAGTATTTTCAACTACTTCGAATAAACCAAAGCAATTTGAGGAGGTCCTTTTGTGGATAAATAAATGTCTAACAGAAGGAATTCAATTCATTGAGGATCAATTTTCCAGATTCTTTCGAATTTATATTCTTGATATGCTGAATAGTCAGAAAAAAGGGCAGGCAATTTTATCTATTCTTGGTCAGCTTAGGATAATAACACAAACAGGTCAAGTAGACTATGATAGAGATAAAATAATGTTGATCTTACGTAAATTGTTGGATGGCGGAGAGATTGAATATGACAATTTATCTCAAGCGTATAAGATTACTGTAAAAGGGATAGAAGCACTCGAAAGTTCAGAGCTTATCAAAGGTGGACGATATGAGGAGATAAGAAAAATGTTAGATAGAACTGCATCTAGCTCAACTATAGGCCTTGAAAAAAAAGAAAAGGAAAAGCTGGATGAATTCGATATAGACGAGTTGGCAGAGCTATATAAGAAGACCACTGACCGTAAACGAAAGATATGATCGTACAATTTCTCTAAAGGTTCTGTGCAATTTCAACCAAGAATTTAGCAAAGAATTTTTCAAAATCAATGATTCCTCCTACTCTTGAGTCATTTGATTTGATCACTGCGTATTCGAGGGGTGAGTGAGCTCTACCTCCATGACCTAAACCTCCATAAACAAATGGAAGTTCAAGAATGGATTGAAACATTGAAAAAGGTGCTGAACCTGCTAGAAGTGGGTAAAAAACAGGTTTTTTTCCATAATCTTCGTAGATAGATTTTGTAGTCTGAATAAGAGGATGAGATAGTGACATCTTTGCAGGGCCATATCCTGCACCGAGGTCTAGTTCAACCATGGGAAAGTGCTTCTTGATGTATGTTTGATAACACTCTTTTACATATTCGATCTCCTGGAAGGGTGGAAGACGAATATCTAAGTTGGCATGAACTTCAGAAGGAATGATTGTCATACCCCCTTCACCATAATAACCTCCTTCGATCCCATTGATGGACAATCCTGGTTTATACAATTGTTCAATAATGGCTTGCCTACCAGACAATTCTTGTCCGTTGTTGTCTCTGAAACGAGTGACACTCATATTTTTCTTCAAGTCATCAAAATTCAATTCCTGGAGGAGCTCTTGGATAACTTTCTCATCCTCATCAGATGGTCCGACTATTTTGGGGTCATCCATAATTCCAGGGACAAGAATTTCGTTCGTCTTGTCATTTTTCAAGGAATTCAGAACTTCTATTAATTTAAAAATTGGATTCTCTACCAAGCCAGAGTTTGAAGAGTGAAGATTACGTCCAACAGGACCGCCCCAATCTCCACCTCTACACCAGATTTTGCTTTCTATCACTCCTCTGACGCCAAGGAAGAATTTAATGGAGCCATCGTACATTTCAAAAAACATAGGAAAGTAAACTGCTGTAGCTTGGTTTAATTTCTCGGCATATTCATCAATAAAAGGTCTCATATGAGGAGATCCCAATTCCTCTTCTCCCTCGATAGCAAAAATGACATTTACAGGTAATTCACCTTCCTCCTGAATGAATGTGTCAAAAACATTGAAAGCAGCCATCGTGGGACCTTTCTGGTTGGTGACACCACGATTCAGTAGCACTTGGCCACTTATTCCTGGAAACCACTCAAATTCATGAATCTCTGCCCCAAAGGGGTTGATTTTTTTGTCATTCAGAATCCATTTCTCTGGATAGACAGGTTGCACATCATACATACTATAGAAAAGTATCGTTGGCTTTGATTTATCAGACCACACCTCACCATAAACTTGTGGATGACCGAAATCATCTCCCATTGTTTTTGCCAGATGCACATCTTCCCCACCAAAGTTCTTTATCTTCTCCATCAAAATTTCAGTCGTTTCCTGTATACCCTTGCCTGTTGCGGAAACTGATGGCTGCTGAAGAAATTTTTGTATCGCAGGAAGATGGCTTTCATGAAATTTCTCATTAATTCGTTGGATAATATCTTCTAAAGGCATCATTATCACATTTACAGTAATCTATTAAAGAATTTAAACAGAAAGTGTTTTATCATAAGTGCTTAGGAATATTATCAAAATAGGTTGTTGTTCTTATTAAGATTAAAATGTAAAAATATTATCCAGAAGCGGAGTGTTATTGATGTTTAGGAAGAAAAAACCTTCAGAGTTAGAATTATTAGAAGAAGACTTGAATAAAAAGCTTAGCAATGTTGATACACGAATAAATGAAGCTACACAAGAATTCGCGTCAAGGATTGCTACAATTGAAAAACAAATAGAAGGATCCGCACTTCGTCAAAGCGAATTATCTCAAACCTTGGAAAATCGGAGTGTAGAAATACGAACTCAGTCTACCAAAGAATTTAAAACGTCACTTGAAGAGGTTCGGAGTTCATTAGAGACTTTAAGTCTTGAATTAAATAACCAAATGTTAGATCTTAGTACTCGGCTAGAAAATCTTGATCAAAATTCGAGTAATTGGTCTTTTGCCGTTAATGAACAAATAGAGGAGTTCCGGGAAAAATACGTTACTGTATTAGAAGAGCTTCGTCAAGGTAAAAATATTGCTGTTGAAAGAGAACAAATTCTGACCCAAAAATATGAGGAATTAGTAAATCAATTAAAAGAAAAGGAAAAATTGGCTCTTGAAAAGGAGAGTTTGGCTCAGCAGCGAATTGGGACACTCCAAGAAGAAATTCAGAAGAAGGGAGAAGAAGTCGCCAAAGCCTCATCCCAACTCGAACAGCTTGAATCCGAATTGAAAGAAAAGAATAAATTAATCGAGGAACTAAAGCAAAGGAAGATTGAGGCTGACGAGTTAAAAATAACACTTAAGCGGCTTAAAGAAGAAAATGAAATGAAGACTTACGAACTTGATAGAACAAAGACCCAAATCCAAACAATGGCGGAAGATACAAAACAATCCATAGGTACATCAAAGGCAATCAAAACATTTCTAAATGAAAGTGAGTCTGGACGAATTTTAAACCATTTAATGAGTTTAGAACAAGTTACTGTAGACGATCTCGCAACAATGACTGGGATAACAACTTATACGGTTCAACAAATAGTCAATCATTTTCGAGACATGGGAATAATTACTTTTGATGAAGGATCACGACGAGCAAGATTAGCAGATTGACCTAATACAGTTTCTACTACATTGCTAGGGGATTATGTTGGAAAAACAGATTGGATCTGCTCTAATTCGTTTAGTTCAAGGAGATATTACTAAAGAAGAAACAGATGTTATTGTTAACGCAGCTAACAAGTCCCTCCGAGGTGGTGGAGGTGTTGATGGAGCTATTCACAGAGCTGGTGGTTCAGATATTCTACGGGAATGTATAGAGAGATATCCTGAGGGGTGTAAAACAGGAGAAGCCCGAATTACAACTGCGGGGAATATGGCTGCCAAATATGTAATTCATACACCTGGACCAATCTGGCGTGGAGGACAACAAAATGAAGAGAGTCTTTTAAAACAATGTTATCTTAATTCTCTCATTCTAGCAACTGAACATGAAGCCAAATCCATTTCCTTCCCGTCTATTTCAACTGGTGTGTATAGATTTCCTATTGAACGAGCTTCTAAGATCGCTCTTTCGACAGTAATTAAAAAATTACCTGAAACTTCTGTTCAAGAAGTCCACTTCGTTTTGTTTAGTGCTTCAGACTTCCAGATTTATGAAGAAAATCTCAATCGAATTGTAAACGTATAGCTTCTACCTACCTACTTCAGTAAAAAATAGTGAATAGAGAAAATCTCTATTCTGGAGCATAATCCTTAGACATTTCTGCACGAGAAATTACAATCCGCTGTACTTCATTTGTACCTTCATATATGGGTGTAATCCTAGCATCGCGGTAGTACCGTTCGACGTCATACTCTTTAATGTACCCATAACCGCCATGCATTTGGATTGCTTCAGTTGTTACTTCTTGAGCGATTTCTGAACCGTAAAGTTTCGCGATAGATGCGTACTCGGCAAAATCTTGATTTAGGTCTTTCATACGGGCTGCAGAAAGGTATGCGAGTCGTGCTGTGTGAAGTTTAGTGTAAAGGTCAGCAAGCTTCCATTGGGTTGCCTGGAATTTCTCGATTGGTTGACCAAACTGTACTCTCGTTTTAACATAAGTTGCTGCTTTTCTATAGGCAGCGTCAGCTATACCCACTGCTTGAGCACCAATTCCGATTCTTGCGGCTGATAATTCATAAAGGACAACACTGAAACCCCGGTCAATTTGGCCCAAGACATTCCTCTTGGGAATCACAGCATCGTCCAGTAAGACTTCAGCAGTAGCATTACTATGTATACCCAGTTTTTCTTCTATCCGTGCTATCTTAAATCCAGGATTATTTTCTGTTTCGATAATAAAAGCAGTCAATCCTCGGGATCCTTTTTCTGGGGAAGTAGATCCAAGAAAAAGATAGGTGTTTGCGATCCCTGCATTTGAGATGAAGTTTTTTGTGCCGTTGACAACATAATGATCACCCTCATCTACCACTTTCGTTTTTAATGACCCTAAATCTGACCCTGCACCAGGTTCTGTGAAGAGTAGTCCACCAATCAGTTCACCAGACGCTAACTTCGGTAAATAATATTCTTTGGCCTCATCTGTACCAAACTTTCCAATAACATCGTACGATGAGTTTTGTAAACCGAACAGCAATGAAGTTCCTGCATCGGCACGTGATATACGCTCATAACATGCGTTTGTTAAAGTAAAAGAAAGCCCTGCGCCTTCATACTCCTCTGGAATAGCCAAACCCAATAAATCATTCTCTGCAAGTTTTTTCACAATTTTATATGACTGTTCTGGATAAGTAATTTTCCCCGTTTCTACATCAAACTTGCAGCTTATCTCATCCATTTCTTGGGCATGTGGTTCTATCTCTTTTTTACATATTTCATCCATGAGATCGAGAACCATCTCATTCTGTTCAGTTTCTTCTTCATTATAACCAAATGTAGCAAAAATCTGTAATAAATCTTTCATTCATAGATTCCAACCTTAAAATTAAATTCGTTACTTTAGTCATTAAGACTCCCTAAATTCGCTGAAGGCGTGACAGATTTGTGAGAGTTTTTCTGCATACCCCTGTGATATATTGAACTTTTGTCTAACTTTCCATTCACCTGCTTTGTTTTTTTGCCAACCATATAATCGAATTTGGTGTTTTCCACCGCCAGTTTCTACTAATACAATTGCTTTAAGCCACGATGCGGTTTTTGCTAACCGCTTACCAGCTACAACTTTGATAGTTTTGCTAACAGGAAATTCTTCTATATCATCAGTGAGTAATTCGCGGAGTGACATGTTAATTCCAATCCTAATAATTTAATTAAAATTTAGAACTTCAAAAACTGGTTCCATTCTTATTTTTCTCTAACAAAAAAATATTTCCTTTTTATTCATAAAGTGATTAATATCTAATATACATATTTTATACTTATAAAAAAAGGAAAGGGGAATAGAAAAAGCAGGT
>JBHLPQ010000325.1:0-2840 GCA_048939265.1 Promethearchaeota archaeon | reverse complement strand
TATCTTTGGCCTAAGATAGTGAATCTTTTCTCATTAAGTACTGCTTTTACTTCTGTTGGTGCTTTAAGAATCCCCGCAATGTTTATCTTAGATATCGAACGGTCAATCAATGTTGGTGAGACATCATTAGCGAACTTAAGCCCACCTAGGACTCTAATCTCAAGTTTTTTCCCTTTCGCAGCTATTGCTTCTAATTCTTTGGCAGAATAATGAGCTACGCCAATAATTAAGTCTTTTTGCTTGACTACTTCTTGAAAAGTTGCTTCATGAAGATTGAGTTGCGATTCTATTGCTTTCTCCAGAAAATCAACACGATGGGGATATAATCCCTTCTCAACTAAATAATCAATTTTAGCAGTTATTTCAGAGTTTAGTTCAACCTTTACTTTATCCATCTTCATATTTCTCCCGTTTTCATACACGTATATTATATTTTTGTTCTAGCAAGTGCTTGCTTCTATGCAAACGCTAGCTATTTATATACCTTTTGCAATTGGTAAAAGTGGATTAAAATCCAAGGTGTGATAACATGTCCAGTTCAAGTACCTCAAAAATTCTTGAATTATTTGATAATCCAACAATTAGCCAAATTTCAATGTATTTAGTTTTCTATTCAGAGTTAACGGCAGGACAATTAGCAAAAATTGCGAAAAAGAATATATCAACCATTACTCGAAACCTAGAGAAATTAGCAGAAGCCAATTTGGTATTTGTTTCGAAAACTGAGTCAAAAGGGAACCTACAGGTTAAATACTGGGCTTTAAACTCAGAAGTCATCAGTCTAGATACTCTTATTACAGATAAGACTATTGATCAATTACCAAGTAAGGAAAGAGAAAAAGCTGTATTGCGTATGCAAAATATCCTTGTTGCTTTCCGAGGAATCCTAAAAAGTGTTTACGATTACTTAGTTCAAAGTCAAATAAGATCTTTTCAGAAAGCGAGTGTTGAAGACTCGAATATATTCACGATTTTTCTGTTTGATAAAGAAACTGGGGAATTATTTGAAAAAGAGTTCAAAGAATTTCAAAGGAATTTCTTTGAAAAGCATCAAGATCCTCCTTCAAGCTTAAATAGCATTAATCTAAATAGTGTCATCACCTTTATGTTATCTACACGTCTAGGAGATATATTCCCTCCACTTCAATAAAGATTCATTTGAAACTAAAAAAGGAAACCGAGGAAAGGGATAAAACCCTCACCAAAAAACCCAATTACTAACAGACTTCCTATTAGTGAGATCCATATTTTAGGATCCCAAGCAAGTACTTTTGCACCATCTAGAACCCCAATAGGGAGGAGATTAAACACTCCGATAAACACATTCAACCAAACGCCCACAATCCCGATTCTCACGAGTAAGGAGATATCAAATAATAGTCCGATCCCCACCAAGAATAGAAACATACCTGAAAGAATGAAGTTTATTATTGGACCTGAAGCAGACACTCGACCACGAATACCAGGAGAAGTAGAAGCTTCTCCCCACCAGAAAACTGCACCTGTTGCTAAAATTGGAAAACCAATAATTATACTCACTAAGGCAAGAATAAGCATTTCTTTACTGAGCTTATAATGTGCTCTTGCTCCATATTTAATTGCGACAAATTTATGGGATAGTTCATGTGCAAAAAAACTAATGCCCCAGATAAATAAAAAGATCAAAAAGTCAGATGGAATCCTCCCTTCTTGAAGCACAACTTCAATCAGTCCATATAGGTAGAGTAAGATAAAACTAGTGATAATCCACCCCATTCCTAATTCAGATATTTCTTGAACAGACAAATGGAGTCGATCAAGGAGGGTTTTTTTAGTAAAATCTTGATCCCATTCAGGTTCTTTAGTCAATTATGTCTCCTCCAAACATGTATGGCTGCCAGGAAGATAATGTTTCCCACAAAGAATCTGTCCACATCTAGAACACTGAAATGGTTTGAATATCTTTTTACCACAAGCACTACAATAGCCAACTTCGGGGATTTCTGGGAGTTCATATCCTCTTTTAGGGAGAGTTTTGACCACTCTAAATTGTGTTAAATCAGGAGAGGCTTCATATTCAGCTTGGAATCCCTTAATCCGTTCAGGAGAGAAAAGAAGGATGAGAAACATGACTCCGATGCCTATTGTGATGACTCCTAATATTAGATAAGGGAATGCTAAAGCGTTATCATCAAGGAATAGCGAACCAAAGATTATTCCTAAAGATGAAAAGAGACTGATACTAGCCACTACAATAACAGCAAGACCAGTGACATATTTTGAGTTAAGATTCACTATTGTTTCTCCCAGTTATTTAAGGCTTCTTTGACTTCTAATAAAGATGAAATGACGGGTGTTTCTTGAATTATCTTTTTAAAATCCTCTTCATGAAACATTCCTTTTCTTCCAATAAATGCTACGTTCTCTGCTTTTGCTCTCAGAGCATCATTCAGGGAATCTCCTATAAACACAATATTTGAGCTAGATAACTTATATTTAGATTTTATAAAGTCAAAATGATCCTTACCTTTTTCAAATCCTGGACGCCAACCAAGAATGTCATCGACTATACTTAATCCTTGTTTATGAAGATAATTAACAATAGTGGATTCAATTGTTCCGCTTGATATTCCTAACAAATATTTCGACTCTTTTAATTCTTTCAGTACTTTATTTGAGTTAGAGAAAAGCTTTTGTTCATAAATTCGATCAATTTTCATCTTTTCAAACTTATCAATGATTTCTTTATTGTCTTTTCCTGGTGCAATTATTTCCATTTGTTGAAGGAAAGGGAGCCCAGTCGTTTCACGATATTTTTTTCGTGCTTCCTCCTCTAATAATACGTAATAATTTGATAATAG
>JBHLPQ010000324.1:0-2841 GCA_048939265.1 Promethearchaeota archaeon | reverse complement strand
TACAGAACCAGTATTTTGGTGTTTTTCAACAATTTTTCTTAATCTCTCAATAATTTCCACAATCTTTCTACCTGTACCAAATATTTCAGGATTATCCAAGTACATCCTATAAAATCTAATCTTGCATTATGTTGATTAGATGTGGCATCATGTTTATCGATGGTAACCAACAGACTGATTACAAAAATTTATCACCTCGAATAAAATATCGTTGATCACTTCCAATATATAAATTCAGAATGTGATCTTAATTTGGAGAAGTCCAAACCTCCCAAAAAATTGAGAAACCGATACGAATCTCTTTTTGCACCATTTGGTGGATTTCTTGCAAAAACGGGGATTACTCCCAATATGATTTCCGTCATGAGCGTAGGGATGAGTGTCCTCAGTTGTATAGCATATGCCTCAAGCTCTACTATGGGGGTAAGCTTAGGATTACTTATGGGAACGCTACTACTCGGTTTTTCATCACTCCTTGATATGTTAGATGGTAGCTTAGCAAGAGCAAAAGGAGTAGCAGGACATTTTGGAGCATTACTCGACCGAACATTAGATCGTGTCTCGGAATTTTTCTTCTTACTTGGAATAATGATAGGTGGATATGTTTATCCAGAATGGGTTTTTTTCTGTTTTGAAGGTATGATATTAGCTAGTTATATCAGATCAACAGCAGAAAAACGTGGTGGATTAAACATGGATTCCACAACAGGAGTTTTTGAACGCAAGGAAAAATTAACCCTTTTATCAATAGGATGTTTGGTTGAGATTCTGCTCTATGAAAATTTCCTAAGTATCAGAGAATTGTGGTTTTTCGATTTCGGCTTTCTGGGCTTAATTGTATTGATTATTGGTTTCTTTTCAAACATTTCTGCCTTTCAACGATTAAGGTACGCCCAAAAGTACCATGCTTCTAAAAAAAATGACTAGATTTAAATCCAAAGGTATAGTTCTAGAAAGTGACTCCTTTGGGTCTCTGGATTTTTATTTTTTTCTTACAGATAGGACAATGTCCTCTGATCTTCAACCATTCTGCAAGATGCGAATAATGAGCTGGTGATCCACAATCAGGACAGCGTATGAGTGTTGAAGGTTCAGATATTTTCATGCGACATACACTACAAAACTCTTCAACCTCTGTGTCAAAATCTACAACTTGTTTTTCTACAGGTGGGAGATATCCTTTAGTTACAATCTCCAATTTCTTAGCCCGCAGTTTGAAAGATTCTGCAGCACGAGGAGATTGCGCTTGTTGAGCTGCTCTGTAAAATAGCTTCGAGGCATATTGGGGATCTGTTTCCTCGTTCGCTAAGGCTGCTTCTGCCAAAATTGGTGTTGGGGCATCTTCTCCAAGACTTTCTAAAAGCTCGTCATAAAGAGCTATTGCTTGATTTGTATTTTTTTTACGTAAAATGTCTCGTGCTGAATCTAGAAGTTTTAATATGCGATCATATTCCGTCATTTTGACTATTAGGGAGTCATTATCCTCCTTAAGAGAATGTTTTTCCTCTACTGGGAGTTTTTCTACAATATCTTTGGCAGTAGTCAGTGATCTTCTCATTTTCTCAATATTCCCTTCCTTAAGATTTTTTTTCACCTCGAGTAAATACTGATCTATAGCAATAGCTGGATTCCGTAATGTAGTTAAGAGATGTTCCGCTTCTTCAACTCGTCCTCGTTTTTTCATTTCTGTAGCTGCTGCTATTAATACTGCATTTGCTTCTTCATCAGCTCCTATTGTCCGTAGAAGCTCAGCTGCTTCCGGATACTTTCGATTATTATACGCGTGTCTTGCTAAATTGCGAATTGCTTGATCACGATTATGAATAAGTGAGACATTTCTATCAATGATCTGTATTGCAGCAGGTATATCCTCAACACTTCCTGAGTCGATATAGACTTTGGCTGCTGCGAAGGGTTTTTTGGCTAATACGTAGGAAGTAGCTGCTGTATGAAGATCATTTCTACTTATACTGGTATGGGCAATACGGAGGAATGCTTTTTCGATTTGTTTAGGAGAAAATTTTTTTTCTAACCGACGTAAAACCAGTACTTGTGAAGCTTCAGGAGTTCTTAAAACCATATTAGCAGCTTGTTCTAATGAGTGCCGTGCATAAAATTCAAAAGCATCAATATATCTCCCTTGTTGTTCTAATTCATGTGCTTTTTGATTAAAATTTTTAGAGCTTTTCCGCATGGTGATTATAACTATAATTATGATGAATATTACTATTATAACTAAAAAAAGACCTTCTCCGTTCATTACGATCATCTATGAGCTTAATGATACCTAATTGCTCTTAATGATTACTTTGTTTAAGGATGTCCTCTGTAAATAGATATCGTTTTCGGTATTTATCAAACCAAGTTTGGTTTGGAATGAATGATTTAACTATGAAAAATTTATTATTTTTAATTCCTGGTGAATGTGAGGTGAAATTCAGTAAAAATATGACTCTCTTTCCAACAAAAAGTCTTTCTCGAATTGATTATACTTTTTGAAATTCAATAAATTAATTGAAAAGGAGATTTCATTCTATAGACCCATTAGATCCTTTTCCTAGACGATTTGAGATATGACAGCTTAGAATTTTTGTACTCCGACAAAATAACCGTTTTTATGAAATTTATTTTTTATCGGGAGGATCCTGTCAGGTTACCATCTGAATAATATCTCCCTATTAAAATAGCCTCGGCTTCTGATTATCTGCCGGATGTTTCTAGTATATTCATATCAAGACGGCAGGATTAAGATTTAAATGTCAATATGGCAATCATTCTTCAATCAACTTTCTAAACCAGTTAATGTTAATAACTCAACATCTATTCTAAGTAATCTTTGTC
>JBHLPQ010000323.1:0-2842 GCA_048939265.1 Promethearchaeota archaeon | reverse complement strand
TCATTCTAAGCGAAATTCATCCTATATTAGCAAAATATGAATATAGTTTTAGGACACTAAGAACAAGTATCTTTGATGTTGAAGAGTTAGTTAAGTTGTTCTCTCGAGTCTTCGCAGATGTCTCTCCTTTAAGTGAAATCCTCTCTGATTCTCTATCATTTTATTCGGAGGCACATGGTTTTTCAGCCAGTTTTCTTCTAACTGAAAAGTGTTTTATCGCTGCGGAGTGGACAGATCAACTTACCCCAGATCAGAGGGACAACTATTTTTTAGAAATGATGGAAGCAATCCGTAGAGAGGTTTATGAAAGCGAAAAAAAACACGAGAAACTAGTGATATTAAGTCAAATCGGTGGAACTTTTATAATTATCGATAGAATCGAATTTGATTCAATCAAGCTATTTCTATGTTCAATTAGTACTGAATTTAAAGCAAAAGAGGGGCCTGTAACAGACAAATTTATCGAGGAGATCCGACCTTGGATCATAAACTTTTTTTCAATCATTACTTGAACATGTTCATTTTAGAAGTTCTTCGATTCTTTGCTTCTCCTCTATTGTGAGATCACCATTTTCCTGACATCGTCTCATTTGATATAAGAGCTTCAGCCCATGCTGAAAATCATCAACTGATTGAAAAGCTTTTGAACCTTCAGCACTCCCAGAGGGGAGAGGTTCATGTAATAAACGATGTGGTAATTGATCATAAACCCCCGCAGGTTCTTCAAACTCCCTCATGTTGAAATATCGTGATAGACTCCAGATGTTCTGGGCGATCTCTCTTACATCAGTTTGGGAGCCTGTGGCTGCAGAATAAAGAGCTTGCCCGTCATCTAAGTTCATGGCAGGAATTATTGAATGAGTAAAATGACAGATAATTAAAGAATCCCTGATAATTTTCAAGTCTTGTTCTTTCACTAAAGTTTCAACTACTTCAGGAGTAACAGGTTCCTCCTTAGGCAATTTTGTTGTAGCTGGCCATCCACGGAGATGGGATGCTCCAACTGCGGCGGTGGCATAACTTAAGCCTAAGGCTAATTTACCCCGTGGATCCCATGCAGCCATTTCCAACCCCTTCACTTGGATCGCAAATTGTTCTGATTCTTGACCGAAGATTTCACTGGCCTTTCTTGTACCTTCTGCGAGAACATTTCCTACTCCTTGTTTATTAGCGATTTTATGTATTAAATCCAGTATGCCTTCATTATCACCAAAAGATATCTTGTCAGATTTATATTTCTTAGGCACTATTCCCTTTTCAGAACATTCCATGAAAAATCCGATGGTTGATCCTAAAGAGATTGTGTCAAGTGAATACATATTCGCTAAATAATTAGCCTCGACAACTGTTTCGAAATTTGCGCCACAATTCGTACCAATCATTCCCAATGTTTCATACTCTGGAACTGCTATTGTATGTCCTTCCTTACTAAAGGAGAACTCATCAGTAAAGATATGAGCACAAGAAATAACACATTTGTAACAGGGTTTCTTTTTTGTTGTATGTTGTTCAATAGCTTTCTCCTCAAGTAATGCTGGAGTTTCAATTGTACCTTCTTGGAAGTTCCGAACTGGAATTTGATCTCTGTTTGAAGCTACTGTTACTAAGTTGGGAGTTCCAATACGATATATTCTTAGACCTGATGTACGACCTTTGGTTGCTCTATTACGAAGATCACTTGCTAATTCATTCAAAGTTTCGGAATCCGCAACAGGAATTTCTCTCTTCGTTCCCTTAATTGCGATTGCGAGTAAATTCTTACTACCAAATACTGCACCTGCTCCTCCGCGACCGATATTACGGAAGCTTTCACAAGTTATACAAGCAAATTTAACCAAATTTTCACCTGCAATTCCCACACTCATAACTTTAGCTTCTTCATTGAAGTCTTTTTTAATCTGAATCTCTTTATCTAGGCTTGATAAACCCTTGAGATGCTCTCCGTCTCGAATTTCAATATTTTCATCAAGAATTGTCACATAACAGGGTTTTAAAGCGGTTCCTTCAATTATTATAGCATCATATCCAGTAAATTTTAATTCTGGTCCTATTGATCCACCTGCATGTGAATCTAGGATTAAACCAGTGAGGGGAGACTTCGTGACTAATGTAAACCGTCCACAGATTGGTACGATAGAGCCTTGAAGAGGACCTGTGACTATTACTAACTTATTTTCTGGACTTAGAGGATCAATATTTGCTGTTAACTCTCGTGTCAGAATATAAATACCTAATCCCTTTCCTCCAAGGAAGGTTTCTATGAGATTCCTTGGAAGAGGTTCAACAGTTATTTGATTTGAACTTAAATTGACCCGAGCTAAACGATTGTTGTAACCATTGGTCATTATCAATCAGAATGATGTGATGTATTCATCACTTGATAAAACTTTTAGTGCCAAAGATGAAAATCTTGAATTACAAAGTGTATCCTAGTAAAAACCATTTAGGTGTCTTATAATGTCTAATAGTTTATCTGGTGGATCATTGGTTGCAAAAAGTTTAGCCCATGAAGAGGTACAATATGTTTTCTCGATTTGCGGGGGACAAATCAATCCGATTTATAAAGCACTTGAAGAAGAAGGCATTCAGATCATCAGTACTCGACATGAATCGGCAGCAGGACATGCTGCAGAAGGGTACGCTATTACAGCGGGCACTCCTGGTGTTTGTTTAGTTACTGCAGGCCCAGGCTTTTCCAATCTCCTTCCTGCGCTTGTTTCAGCATATTATGCCCGAAGTCCTGTTGTTGCATTAGCGGGTCGGGCAGCTCTGTGTCACATAGATAAACATGCTAGTCAAGAAATTGATCAGATTCCCATTGTTACACATGTTACAAAGTTTG
>JBHLPQ010000322.1:0-2850 GCA_048939265.1 Promethearchaeota archaeon | reverse complement strand
CCTATGATGAATTTGTCGAAGACTATATTCTTCCGTCAGTGGTTGGGGTGGCTGGAAAAAAGAGCTCAGCAGAAGAAACGAGTTTCTCTTTGTCCCTGGTAATAATACTTATTTTCGTTATTAGGAAGAAAACAAAGAAATAACCTCGGGAATCAGCAACACTTACATAAGCGATTGTTTCTTGTGATTATTAATTAACAAGAAAATCGTTCTCCACAAATGGTTATCGAAAAGGTCGATCACCAAGTTCGAAAATGGTCACGCATCACTCAAACGATAAGGAGGGATTTCAGTGTATGTATCTTTCCCTTTTGTTAAATCAAACAAATATTTTATACCATCTTCAGTTGGAGGAGAGTAATACACTTGGTCAAGCTTTAGCTGGATAAGAGTATAATTTGGATCATCTGAAGTCCTCCAATAGTTTGGAAAAAAGGCAATATTCTCTGATAATTCCTTTTTAAGACTCATATCATTAATAATAATGCCTTTACCTGTTGCTCGTATACATCCAACGATTTTATTTTTTATAAAGACAAAAGAGAATTCTATATTCGTATTCTTTTTTAATTCTTCTACTTTATTCTTCTCTGTATGAGTTACCATCCACAATTGTTCTTCGTAGATGATCAAAGTCATGGGTCTTACCCTTGGTTGATCATTATCTACTGTTGCTAGATGAACTGTTGAGTAATTTAGCAAACTTTCCCATATTTCGTCGAATTTCATGATAGTTCCCTTCGAAAAGAAGGTTTAAATTTCCTTATAAGCATATTTCTACATGCAATAGTAAAAAAAAGCCGATAGTTAAAGAGAAGATTGAAGATATTATGTGAGAGATATTTTAATTACATCAACTTTAAAATAGTGGATCCATTATCGTTTATTCTAAAGAAGTACAAGTAAATGAAGAAAAATTTGATGATTGGTAAGAAGATTTTCCAACTTTTCAATCATTCTTCAAATTTAATAATTTGAAATTTTCTAAAGCTTTAGGTAGAGCTTTACATCAACCATTAGAAAAATTAGCACATCACTCAATAGAAGAAAATAATATTAATTGGTTGCATATCTTTGAAGGATTAAGAGAAGATCAAATTGATGAAAGTACCTTCTTAGAAACATTCTTCAGAGAAACAGATCATATTTTTCCAAGAAAAATGAAAACTGGAGATTAGCTTCTTAATGAACATCAAATCTACAAATTTTATGGTTATGCAACTCCAACAGAATCCAAATTGGAGTTAATTTTTGTTAACTTAGGATTGCTTTCCATAGTGCAAGGTTTTCCTCCCGATCTGCAAACTCCTCAAGGAGGATTGTTTTACTTCCTCTTTGTACTATATGAATTTCTAATCCTTCTCCTAATTTATCTATATGTTAGGGTGTCTGGTGGTTAAAAATCTTCTCCTCTTTCTACACAAAAGGTTGACTACAAGGATTAATCCCAAAAATGTTACCGAGAAAGTAAATCCTGGTATACTCCAGGTATAATCATCAGAGATCGTGTCTGTATCAGTCACTTGAGTAACGGGGGTCCATTCACTATTGACAGCATCATACGTAATGGTGAAAATTTCCCAAGTACCAGAACTAATACCAGGATCTGTGTGTGTCTTTTGATCCCAAAACACAGACCAATGTGAACCATGGTGGAGTAAATCAATGTTAAAAACGTCACTTTCCCAGAGAGAGCGGTTCCTTTGGTAATTAACGGAACTAATTATATCACATTTTCCATTCCAGAAATTTACGTTCCACAGTTCTATAGTATGGTTTCTGACAAGGGCTGTGATATACACTGGCTCCCCTGATGTACTGGATTTTGACTCAAAATCCATTTTACAAACATACTCATCTAATGGAATGTCTACCGTCTCCATTGTAAGATTATCAGCCGTTAAATCAACCTTCACCCAAAATGGGGTTGTTCCTTGATTGATGTCCCTGTGTCGAGTTTGCCCAATAAAATAACGGTAATCAAGTATTGTGGACTTATGAGTTGCTGGATAACGATACCAAGTTTGAAATTCATCAAAACCAGAGGACTGCCAGCCAGTCCAGGTACCATTAGGATAATGGACACTCCTGTCAGCAAGGAGACCTCGATAGAGAAAGATGACTCCCTGTGAGCTCACTGCATGAAAATCCCCATAATAGGGGGAGCACGTCCAGTTTAGACAGTGTGTGACTATTGATCCACTTGTGTTGATTCGACTTAAAAAATAACAATTCTCCTGTTTGTGTATCCCTGTTGGATCTTCAAAACACCAAAGTGACATGAGAGTGTCATTGGCAACGAGGCAATATTGCTTGATCCACCAACGATACCCTGGGGTTCCCAAATATTCAGAAATATAGTTCCCTCCAAAGAGCGAAACAGGTGTTAACCAGTTCTCTCCCTCTTCATCGTAACTTCTCTTGTACAATTCTCGCCCTTCGATACTAAAATAGATTGTGAAACCACTTATATTCGGTTTTATATCATAGATAGTCATACTTCTATTCTCAAACTTCTGTGGTACAGACCACCCTCCTCCTTTTAGTTGAAAAGTGTGGTAATGATGGAAAACCAAAATAGTTTCTCCTATCTGATTTTCATGAAGGAAAAGAATATGGATCCTTCCCGATCCTGATTGAACTGCGATCGGACAGTGAGAGGGGAGATTCCGTGAAGCATTTACTTGTTCAATTGAATGAACAGCAATAATTAGTTGATCAGTATAACCAGTATTTGGCAGAAGTACGAGAATAGCCATCAAAATGGTACCCAAACGTACATACTTAGCTTTCGGGAACTCTTTTTGTAACTCCGTAGTTTTCTCCTCACTTCAGATACTACTATTCAAG
>JBHLPQ010000164.1:0-8474 GCA_048939265.1 Promethearchaeota archaeon | reverse complement strand
ATTAACCTTCAGTAGTGTTGATAAAAAATGACAGATGTAACAGAAACTTTAGATCTCCGTGGAGAAGTCTGTCCTTATCCAGACGTGAAAAGTAAACGAAAGGTGAAAAAAATGAAGTCTGGAGAGGTACTAAAACTGATAATCGATTACCCATTATCAGCGGAACGTGTTCCAGAGACAATGAAATCAATGGGTCATGAAGTTCTTTCAGTTGAAAAAACTGGGACTTCAGAGTGGGTAATTCTGGTGAAAGTCAAATAAAAAAAAGGTGTAAAGCAATGGCATTAGATTTTGCAGTTGTAGTAATTCCAGGAATAGTTATTGGGATTATTTTTGGTTTTGTCTTACAACGTGGACGATTTTGTATGAACTCGGCTTTTAGAGATATAATACTCCTAAAACAGTACACTTTGTTAAAAGCAGTAGTTCTGGCAATAGTGATTCAAATGGTAGCATTCCATCTGATGGATGCTTTTAGTATTATTACTATAGCACCAAAGCCCCTGGCTTGGGCTGGTAATATACTAGGAGGATTTCTATTCGGTATTGGAATGGCTTTAGCAGCTGGTTGTGCATCGGGAACAACATATCGTGTTGGCGAAGGAATGGTAGGTTCTTTGATGGCTTTGTTGGGATTATCTATTGGAGCTTTAACAACAGCATCAGGTGTCCTCATGCCAATAAAGGATGAATTAAGATCAGCGACAACAATTGCTGCTGATGATGGCTCCGCTTTGACTTTAGGTAATATCTTAGGAGCTAGTATGGCAGATTTACTAACATGGATAATAGTGATAGTAGCTGCAGGGCTCATTGCAGCATATTTCATATGGAAGGATTTCTTACCCTGGAAAAATGCTGGAAACAAATTGGACTTCAGTGATATAGGCAAAAAAATCTTCAAAGATGGTTGGGCATGGTGGGTAACAGGGATTGCCATCGCTTTGATAGGATGTGCCGCTTTTATATCTTCTGCGGCTGCAGGTAGAAACTATCCGTTAGGTATTACAGCTGGCTGGGTCGGGGTTCTAAAGTACTTCGTTGCAGGCGCTGATCTAGCTGCAGCAGAAGCCGCTTTAAGCTGGATAGCATGGCTAGTAATTGGAGCTGTCATAGGCGCTTTCATTGCCGCCATTATTGCAGGAGAATTCAAACTCCGCGCTCCCAAAGAAGGAAAAATATTGCTTTACCAATTTATCGGAGGCGCCTTAATGGGAGTTGGTGCAGTCACTGCAGCAGGTTGTAATATTGGTAACTTACTTAGCGGAATTCCCCAGCTCTCTGTAGGCAGTATTTTGACCTCAATCTTCATCGTTTTAGGCACATGGATCATGGCCTATCTCTTATTCATGAGAGGAGAAGATTAAACAAAACTGTTACTAAAGGGGTTTTTCCCCTTTTCTTTTTACTAATTAAACAAGAGGTAATGCATATGGGTAAAGTTGGAATGCTCTTTTTTTCTGGGCCCCATCAATCACAGGCTCCTGAAACTGTGGTTGAATTAGCAAACGCGGCATTGGATAAAGGACATGAAGTCCAAATCTTCTGTTATATGGACGCTGTAAATTCAGTTTTAGAAAATCAGAAGAAAGTTGAAGGAATCTTTGACGTTGAAGGAGGATTCAAGGAAATCGTCGAGAAAGGTGCTTTAATTAGACTTTGTAGTTTGTGCCTGTTAGTTCGTGGAACTTCAAAGAATTGTATGAAATGTAAGGAAGCCAAGGGAAAGATCAAAAAAGCTGGGACTCCTGACATGGAGAAAATCCTCAAGGAAACAGATAAATTCTTAGTTATATGTTAGGAGAGTGTGAACATCATGCCAGAAGAAATTAATCTTGTTATTCTTTTACGACAGCCTCCTCATGGTACCCTGTACCCTGTTGAAGGATTACGTATGGCTGTAGCTACCGAGGATTTTGATCCTCTTGTTATCGCTATAAAAGATGGAGTCTATACATTTTTAAAAGACACAGAGAAAAACGTCTATCAGATGCACATTGATTTTCTAAAAGAAATCGAATTGGAGATCTGGGTAGATAAAAAGGCACTAGAAGAACGTGGATTGACACAAGATGACTTAATTGAAGCAGTGGACGTAAAAGATCATGAAGAAGTACTCGAAAACATCATAGGGGCTAATACGGTAATTCCCCTTTAAGGTAAGGTTGAACTACATGACTAAAATTCTATTCTTTTTAACCTGTAGAGATAAAACTGGAATTGAACTCGCATTAGAACATAATAAGGAATCTGATCAGGTTACGATGTGCCTTATACAAGATGCGGTTTATAATGCAAATAAAACTGATATCTTGATTCAAGAGTTTGTCAAGAAAGGAAAGGTATATGTTGGAAAAGTTGACGTAGAAAAACGTGGACTCAAAAATTACATACATCCTGAAGCGAAATTATTAGATTATGGTGAGATTATCGATTTAGCATTTGAAAACGATAATATAATTAATTTATGACAGTCTCTAACAACCTTCTGCCTCTTATTTTGATAAGAGGCAATCTTTTCCTATTTCAGATCAACAAGTATTAAAATAAGATTCGATTACTCTGTGAAAAATTATAGAGATAGATGTTTATGAGTAAAATGAATAATTCACCTACAGAAAGAATTGAAAATTATCTCGAAACCATATACCAAGTCACCCAAAGGAAAAAATTCGCCCAAGCTAAAGATATTGTGGAAATTCTAGGTGTACGCCCACCAAGCGTAACAGAAATGTTTCGTAAATTGAAAAAAAAAGGTTATATTAACTATGAAAAGTATTCTGGCGTTACACTGACACAAAAAGGGGAATCGGTCGCCTCGGAAATTCATTTGAAACATCAGATACTAAGAGATTTTCTCATGATTCTGGATATTGATGCGAAAACAGCTCTGGAAGAAGCAAGTGAAATCCAACATAGTGTGAGTGAAGAAACAATTGAAAAATTGATTCTTTTTATCGATTTTGTCAAAAAATCAAAAAAAACTGGAGGATGGATTGACCATCTAGAATATTTCTTCAAAACAGGAAAGTATGTTGAATGTCAACCAGCAAATAGGGATAAATGTCCAGTGCATTCCTGGAAACAAGAAATGCAATAATTTCATTTAGAATAAGCTATTTCTCTACTTCTTTAGAAATCTGCTCAATGACCTCACAAGTGCCACATTTGTCTTGACACTTATGTTGTTTGAATATCTTTTTACTAGAACCATTTGGAAAGAAAAACCAGAATGGCTTATCTGAGAAACCTTCTGATTCCTTGACAAAAAAGCTATTCCGCCGTTTAACACCCGGAAGATGACTGAGGGGAAATGTGTCAATAAAGGTGGTAATTTTTTCTCGATTATCTGCGACAAGACATACAACAAGATTGTACTCAAATCCAGAGAGAGAAAAAATAGCTGTGACGAGAGGACAATCGTAGAAATAATCCAAGATTGCTTTCTCTGTTTTTGGATCCGTGATTTCAATGAATGATAACGCATGGCTAAACTTCAGTTGAGAGAGATTTAACCCAATGCCTTCAGAAATCATTTTGTTATCTACTAGATTATCATATCGTCTCTTTACTGTCCCTTTAGCCATACCAAGAGCTTTAGCAGCTTGAGTGAAAGATTCTCGAGGATGTTCCCGAAAAAAATCAATGATAGCTTTGTCTTTTTCATCCAACATTAAGAATCTAACCTTATAATCTAACACACTCTTATTACATTCGACCCGAGAGAAAACCATAGAAATACAAAAACCTTTGGTATTTCTTAAAATAATAAAATAACCGATTAGAGATGTATCCAAGCCCAAATGGGGGACGGTTATAATTAAAGTCGAAGAACATTGCGGAAGTCAAAGAAGTGAGCACTAGACATGTCGCATGCCCATTATATTTCTCCTTAACCTCTGAAATATCCATTTTCCCTTTTAGGACGTCCTTTAGATTATGAGCTACAGCCATCGCTTGGTAATGAGCAGAAGAACCAGCCTTTGAAACTGGAAGATTCGCAGCATCACCAATAGCGAAAATGTGTGGATAGTCTTCATTTTGCAGAGTTTTAGTGTTCACATTGACCCAACCACTCTCATCAACAATGGGAGTTCCTTTCAGATAAGGTTGTCCATCGTGTGGAGGAACCATAATGAGAAGATCATACCCGATCTCATCACCCTCAAGAGATTCAACAACCTTACGATCAGGATGAATAGCGTCAGTATTAAAGAACGTGTGTAAATTGATGTTCTTTTTCTTGAATTTTTTCTCAATATGGACATTGGCTTTCTCAATAGAGAAAGCTCCACCTATTGGCGAAAGATAGTGGATATTGGTTGTTTTTCTAAGCTTTTTACGCCTCAGGAAATGCTCCATCATAAAAGTTCCCTCAAGGGGAGCAACAGGGCACTTAAAAGGTAAATCAGCTATGCCAATAACTACGTTCTTCTCCTCTTCTACCCCTTTACCATTTACCACGAAAGAATCCAACGCCTCTCTAAGGTTATGGATACCTTCTTCATTGTAATAATGATATGCACCCTCTTTAAATCCAGGTACGCTATCAAAATCATAGTGAGCCCCAGTTGCGATAACTAAATAATCATAAGGGATACTAGATCCACTCTTAAACGAGACGATCTTTTTATCGACATCTAAACCGATAACTTCTTCTTTAAGAACAGTTACGTTTTTATTAACAACCTTACGGACTGGTTTGTACATAGATTTCAAAGATCTCTTATCAAAGATGCGGAAAGGGAGATCTGCCTCATAAAAAACATGATCTTGTTTAGAAACTAACGTAATGTCAGCTTGTTTTTTAGTTTTCCGACCAAGAACATTTGCGACAATGACTCCACCAGTGCCGCCCCCTAAAATCACAACTTTTAATTTTTCTTTACTCATAATATCAACACCAAAAAAAGGTTTAGAGAAAATTACCTCGTCTTTCTTACCTGAAAACGAGTGTAACCATTCTCTTCAATAATTGCTACCATTTCATGCGATGCTTTAGCCACCCACTTAGGGATGTCTTTTATTGACCCTGCATCCTTACTCCAAACCTCATAGACTTTCCCAACTTCGCCTCTCTTAATAGATTTGATCAACTCCATGAGGGGGCCGGGACAAAAGGCGTTCCGAGCATCCATGACTCTATCTGCTTGTATCGCTTCAGTACTCATTTTTAATACCTCTTTAAAATGAAATTACGTGATCAGCATCAGCTGCTTCTTCAGTAAGGGTTGCCACACCAGCAACCTGATCAACAAGGGGAAGAAAATCATCTTTCGATAAACCCAAAATCTCAGCAATTTGTGCGCAAACGATGATTTCCAATTCACCAATATCTTTTAGATCCTCTAGAATAGAATCCCAGAGAACATATTTCCCTTCAGCCCTAACCTTCTCAATCTTTGTTATAACTTCAGGATACACACTGTTAGTTTTTAATTTCATAGAAGGATTACTTTTGTGCATAGCCCAGACAGCATCGTGCATAAAAAACATGACAACACGATGATCATTCATAATCGCGCCAGAAGCAACCAAGGCTGCGGTCTGAAGCTTATCGAATGAACCCTCACTACACACAATAATGAATTTACCCATTTTTTCAAACCTTCCCAGAGAATCAAATTACATGTAAAGGGTGATATCAGCATCTTTGGCGAATTCTAAGAATGCTGCGGCACCACCAGTCTCGACACCATCAATAATATCGGACTCTTTGATGCCCATGACATCCATGGTCATTTGACAAGCAATCATCTTGACTCCACCTTCAATACATGCTTCGCGCAATTCTTCAAACTTAGCTACATTAGCATTCTTCATCCAGCGTTTCATCATCCAAGTAGCCATTCCAGTCATACCTGGGATCATCCCAACGATATTTGGAACAGGCATTGGAGCTGCAGGATTAGCAATAGGACTAACTTTCAACTTTTTACTTCGCTTCTTGTGAATTAGATCAAAACCGTAAAATGTGAAGAAAATTGCTACTTCCATATCCATAGCCGCGGCTGTTGATGCTAGAATCATAGGAGGATAGGCTGCATCAAGAGTACCTTTGGAGGCGATGATTGCCATACGTTTGGGTCGATCTTCCACTGGAAGAGTAATACTGTGAGAGATAGATTCAGTCATTATTTTTCACCATTCACCTTTTAATTTAGCCTTCTAACGAGAAAACGATAATCTTTGGGTCCACGCTCTTCTGCGGAAATAAGTTCCTGACCAGTGGTGCGAGTCCAGGCTGGAATATCCGCCATGCTACCAGGGTCAGTAGCTAAAATTTCTAACACTTGGTTAATTTCCAAGGATTTCAATGCCTTTTTCGATTTTAACACAGGCATAGGACAAGACAAATTTCGTGCATCTAATGTGTGATGTACTTCAGTCATATTCTATTCTTCCTATCAAGCTTAAAATGCAATCATCGTCTTTCATCAGCAAAAGATGAAAGGACGCGAAGGAACAGCTTAATCCCCTGAGTGAAAGATTGTCCGAGATGCGAAAGAATCAACATAAGCGTTGTTTCTCACCCATACGGGGAAGCGGTGACGGAATTAAGGACTAAGCTGTCCAATGACCAATTAGTCAATTTAGTTTATAAATATTGCCTATATGGACAATCCCAGTACCTATAATGGTACAATTGGCCAACTTTTGATTACATAATAGTTATAATCACATTACAAAGTAGATATATGAGAAAAAAGGGAAGAAATCAAAAGAGGACAAGGATTTACTTCTGTTAGTACATAATTTTATAAGAATGAAATATCACATAATCATCTATGACTCCCTTTGAGTAAAGAGATCGTCTTACTCGTATCCTCTCCCAGTTTAAAAGCTAGTAATAATTCGATTCTAGAACTCCAACATGCTTTCGATGGTTTCTTGTGACACAATATCCCATGGAAGAGCGTCTTATCTTTTCAACAGGCAGCAAATTTTCCATCGTAAATTGTAATTTTTTTTTTCTTCTGGTATTTAATACTGTTACTCAAATTTATTGAAGAAGCCGTTAAATAACGGTATCTCCAAGTTTAATATGTTTTCTTTTCTGAATAGATTATTGATGAGGATGGAAATTATGATTAGGTTAGATAATGCGAAAAAGTGGATTAATCCCGAAAAAACTGATATTAATTGGGGCACTTCATTATATTGGTTGGTTCTAATTCTGTGTTTATGGGCTGTTGCGCTGATTCAAATTTTTGAGTGGGATATTACTATTTCTTCTGAAATTTTTCTCATTTTAACTGGTGGAATTGGCTCATATTTCATTGGAAAGACAGCTAGTGATGCGGAAAAAAAGAAAAACCAGTATTATAATAAAACTATGAAAACAACCCTTGGAATAAGACCTAAAGTAGCAAGAGCTCTGTTAGCTCTTTCTATAACAACAATTTATATCTATCTCCTAGCTCAGGAGATGCTGATTAATGCTAGCTTAACGATTTTCATTGATCAAACCAAATATGAAACACTTAGCACCCTTTTTTGGGCTGTTGTCGGTTTCTATATTCCAACGTTCTATTCTCTTATCATAGGACAACAAGAGTTACCTGTCGATATTGAGACAAAAATTAGGGATTTAAAGAACCAAGGTAAAGAAGCTAAGGCAATTCAAAAAGATTTAGAGAATGAAAATATTAGGGTTCCGTTAAAACTAATTTCCCAGTATCTCGAATGAATTTTTGTTAAGGAGGCGTGGATTCTTGCCAGATTATTCAGAAGAACAGATTGCAGCCGCCAATAAATTTCTATCAAAAATAACGCAGTATCGAGAAAAATATGAAAATGATCATGAGAAAATATGGCGTACGAACAAGAAAGAGATTGTTCAAGAGTTTTTACAGGATTGCGATGGTATAAAACCTCTCTACAAATATTTCCTCTTTGAAGAAAGAGGTTTGACCTCTAAATATCCCTTCTATCCATTTATTCTTTTGGGTTGGGCATTGTTAATTGTATTACCAGGCCTTTTGGTCAAACAGGCTATTATCCCAGAGGATTTTGAGAAATTTTTTCTTGCAGATTTAGCTACAACTCTGGCATTTGTGCTAGTTGGTACTTACTTAGTGTTTGCTATTAGAAATGTTGAGTCACAGGTGATAAGAGTGGTTTCTCTTGAGCTCTACGATCGAATTCCAGAAAAAGAATATATAAATTACATTTTGGATATTAGAGAGAAGCTTTATACTAAAAATTTCTTCAGCTTCACCTTTTTTGCAATTACTGGACTAGCCATTTTCACTCTCGTGGTTATCCATGGCATGGCGCACGTCATATTTTTTAAGGAAATAGGTTTTTGGAATAGCTTTTATCACTACGTTGGATTGTATCCTGAACTTGCTGAAGTTAATGAACAGGGATTTTTGATAACACCCCTTTCATTTTTCACAAAATTAATGTTTGAGATTGGTTGGGTGATTTTAATAATCACCATGGTTGGACTCGCTTTCTATGTCTTTCAT
>JBHLPQ010000321.1:0-2856 GCA_048939265.1 Promethearchaeota archaeon | reverse complement strand
CTCGTTGGAGAGAAAGTCCACGACATGTCTAAAATAATAGATTCTATATGGTTTGATAAAAATTTCACAATAACAACTCAAAATTTAGAAGAGTTCATCAAAAAAGATGGGGAGAGGCTTATAGAATTGTTTGATCACAGGGAGGAAGAGATTATATCCGACAATCCCCAATTAATAGATTATTTCAGGGAAAAAGGCTTTGATAATACTAGATTTGCTGCAGCAGCTGAACTAACTCCCTTTAGAAATCTGATAGATGATTATATTCTTAAGAATATGAAGATAGAACCTCCAATTACGATCTCAGGAATCATTCGTGAAAAGGCAATGGAAAGGACACGAATACTCTTAAGGGAGAAAGTTGAAGCAAGAGATGTTTACATAGCACAAGCGATTAAGAGCATAGATGATGTAAATTCAATCTTAAACTTAATTTATGCTCGATTATCTGAATGGTATGGAATTCATTTTCCAGAGTTACAAGATTTAGTACGAGACAATCCTCAGTACATTACTTTGATTTCTAAAACTGGAGGAGCAATACGTTCCAACATTGATGCAGATACTCTCTCTCATTTATCTGATAAAAGACGTGACCTTATTTTGCAAGCAGCACAACAATCTCTCGGAACAGAAATTTCAACTTATGATATGAACCCCATCTCACAGCTAGCACGATTTGGAGTTGAAATTCTTAAGACAAAGGATGATTTAGAGAAATATATAGATGAGAGTATGAAAGAAATTGCACCTAACATTCAAAGTCTTGTTGGAAGTCTCCTAGGTGCCCGATTGATAGCCCTTGCAGGGAGTCTTGAAGACTTAGCTAAATGCTCATCAGGGACTGTTCAAGTTTTGGGAGCAGAAAAAGCATTATTTAGACATTTAAGATCAGGAGAGGATCCACCAAAACATGGTGTAATTTTTCAATCTTCTTATATACATTCATCAAAAAAACATCAGCGAGGTAAGATAGCAAGAGCGTTAGCTGGTAAATTATCTATAGCTGCAAGAGTTGATTTTTTTAGCGGCGAATTTATTGGTACTACTCTTCTGAAAGAACTAGAAAACAAAATTGAGGGCATTAAATCCTCATTTCCTGAACCTTCAGAACAGCAGCTGACACAAAAACGACTTAAAAAGAAACGTAAGCGAAAATCTTCCTTTAAAAAAGGAAAAAGGGATTTCAAAGGTAAAAGCAGAAAAAAATAGATAAATTTTGAGAGTGTTGGATGTGCAACTTACAAAAACCAGTATAGAGGGACTTTTTCAAGTAAAAGAGAAGGACAAATCGCGACTAGTAACATGTAATAAAGTTCCAGGAACATCTGTTTATGGAGAACAGTTACTTTCTATCAATGGAGAAGAATATCGGGTATGGGATCCTTATCGGTCAAAATTTGCCGCTGCTTACTTATCAGGGATGAAAAAACTCCCTCAGATTCACGATAAACACATCTTGTACCTAGGGGTCTCAACAGGTACAACTGCTTCTCACTTCTCTGATATCTTGAAATATGGGATGATATATGGAATCGAATTCTCCCCCAAGGTGATGCGACGATTCTTTCGTTTAGCAGAACAAAGAAAAAATTTAATTCCCATACTTGCAGACGCAAGACGACCAGAGGAATATTCCCCTTTTGTTTTTGAAGTAGATTTGATCTATCAAGACGTTGCACAACCAGAACAAGCAACGATATTCGGTAGGAACTCACAGGAGTTTCTAAAAGAGGGGGGATATGGTTTTCTAGCTGTTAAATCCCAAAGTATTGATGTAGTTCTAAAACCAGAGGAGATATTTTCCAAACAAATGGAAGAGTTAGAACAAGAATTTGGGTTAAAAATTCAAGAATTTCGTTCCATAGACGCTTTTGAAAAAAAACATGCAGTTATAGTTGTTAAGAAACCATAGCAAAGTAAGAAAGCCGATAGAATATTAGCCATAATCCCTCCAAGTATGTCCACATCGTTTACACCGATAAAATGTTGTAGAGGCTTCGTCGGCACTTCTTGTTTGTAACTGCCAGTAAAAAGCTTCATTATTATTACATTTATCACAACGAACAGTTGCTGTTGGCATTGTATCAAGGTCATGAGGTTCTTCAATAATAACAGTCTTTTCCTTATCTGTATGATGAATCTTTTGTGAGATTTCAAAAGCTTTTGAGTTTGAATCTGAACTAATAATTTTTCCACAAGCAGGGCATTTCATCTGTATCTTTCCGTTTGCTTGTGTATCAGGAACTAGAAGAGCGCCACAATCACAAAATTGCATTATCATCAACAATTTCAAGCCAAAAGGACTTATTAAGCGAAATTATGGCTTTCTTTTAAAGTAGTTGGATGATTAAACAAATTTAAGAAAAAACACAAATTCATATGTAAGAGGTCATGGGATCACTTAAAATATTACATAGTTTGATAGAAGTGAAAGAAGGAGATGAAATGAGAAGGAAATCTTCAATGCCCTATGGTGAGACTACAATTCTATCTCTGCAAAACATTACAGCTGATACAAAATTCCAGATAATTGCCAAGGTTAAGAATATCAATCCCACGAAAATTATTATTACCGACGACCGCGAAGACCTAGAATTTAGTATTGAAGGAGAAGAATTACCAGATTTAGAAATTGGTGAGACCATTATTGTATTTGGTGAAAAATCAGTTTCAGGGATTATTAAAGAACATATCATTAAATCAAATCTCGATTGGGGGCTTTATCAGAAAACACGTGCATTAGAGTCAAAATAATTCATAGGGAGATGGGAGTCCTTTTTTTAAACCTAATAGATAGCTTCCAAATTGATTGTTATATGCCTAATCTCTAAAGATTAGACGATTAAACGACCC
>JBHLPQ010000163.1:0-8486 GCA_048939265.1 Promethearchaeota archaeon | reverse complement strand
TCTAATCCCCAAAATTCATGGTTTCAGATGAGTGTTGAGCAGCGACGGGAGGAAATTATAAAAAGACGCCGTAACAACGAATCCTTCGCTCAAATAGCTGAAGAATTACTCGGTAGCCCTAAAAACAAGTCAACAATATGGAGTTGGGCGAAACGTAACCTGAATGATGCAGACATCTATCCTAGAATGACCAGGCTTCCTTCTGAACCTTATGGCACATTCGGTGATGTTGAACAATGGGTAATGTTCGATATTATGTCATCTCTATTTCCCCGTCTTGATGCAATGTCGGAACACCTCCTAATTGAAATCAAAAAGATTCACACTGAACAAAAAGAGAAGTTTAAAACAACAGCAGGTTTTTTGGACGACTTAGAAGATAGAATTATGGGAGCTATTGGCAGAGTCTCAAGATCCATACCAATGACTGTGTCCTCACCCACCCCACCTCCTATTCCGAGGGGAACAGCTCCTGGAGCCCCTCCACCTCCTCCACCAGTACCAGGTTCGATAATGCCGCCCCAAGAAGGTGTTCCCCCTGGTTCTATGGCAAAATTAAGAACTGATTTCGAAGAAATGTCTATGGAGGAAATTACAACTCTTCCACAGGATTTTTTAGAGGCGTTAACTCCTTCTGATCGCAATCGACTACAAGAACGGGTTAAAGAGCTGAAACGAATCGAAAAAATGTCTCCTGAAGAACGTGAGGCTTATTTAACAAAAAAGAGAGAAGAAAAAGAACGAGAAGAAGCTGCTGAAGGATTAGGTGGTTCTTTGACTGCTATGTTAGATGATTCAGACTCTCTTTTTGCCCGAATGCGCCAGGCTGCTGACGATTCTCAAGTATCAGGAACAGGTACATTTGGAAAATTTACTACTGAGTATATTTTCTTCTATTGTTTTGCCTGTGGAAAAATGAATAGGATAGAGGATGAAGAAACTATTACGAATTGCGAACATTGTAACGCGGGATTGGATCAACTAGTTCAAGACGAAAAAAAGTCAGAATATACCTACTGGGAGTGTTTATCATCTAAAAACCGTGAACTTGTTGACCTCACTTATACTCGTGGCAAACAAATTGTAGTCAATTCCCGCTGGAAAGTACCTATTGGAGAGAAACTAAGTAGCGATATCTGTCGACCTGAAGATGTTCGTGAAATAACAAGTGCAGTCTTAGTCAAAACTGACCCGGATAAACAGTTCTCGCACTATATAACTTTGTTACGAATGTATACACAACTAAATCTTCAGGGAGATTTGAAAACGTATTTGCAGGAATTATCAACAGAAATTCAAAAATTACCAGATATCCTCTCCAGAGAAGCAGCAGTTCAGCAGGCAAGTGCAATATTGGATAAGGTAGATTTTCTTCTAGACTGGCTGCAAAGTAGAGACATAATAAAAGTTGTACCCGATTCAAAAGAAATTCAAATTCAAATAAATAATCTTAAACAAGACTTGAAATTATTACAGGATCCTGAGTCCCCTCAGGAACTAAAGAAAACAAGTGAAGTAGGGCAAATAAGTAGTAAAATTGACCAAATCCTAAATCGATTCACTTCTATGTTCTTAAGATTAGAATCAGAATTATTATCTCCCTCACGTTGGAAATGTAGTGAATGTGAGAATGTTTTCGAGGTTAAAGATCGATTTAATATCCCTGAATCCTGTGGGGCTTGTGGGAAAATCATCACAAAATTGGAACCTATTGGCTAATAACAATATATAAATCAGGGAGTAGCTCGATTTATCAGCCGGGGATATAGACAGGCTTCACGAATATGTTCCAAATTCAATAATCCTTGGACTTGTCTTTCCAATCCTAAACCAAATCCTGAATGGGGTACGGTTCCATATTTCCGCTGATCTATATACCAATAATAGGGTTTTGGATCTAAACCTTCAGCTTTCATTCTTTCCAAAAGAGTATCAAGGTCATCTTCTCGTTGAGACCCCCCAATAATTTCACCTACATTAGGAATCAAAAGATCAACTGCATTCATGACTTCTGGATTTTCTGGGTTTAGTTTCATATAGAATGGTTTCATTCCTGTTGGGAAATGTGTCAGGAAAGCAGGGCTGCCGATTTTATCTACTAACGCTCGTTCAGGACCTTCTGTAATATCATCCCCGTATTCCAAATAGGCTTCAGATTCCCCTTTTATTCCATACTCACGTAATAGGTCAATTGCTCGTTCGTAAGTGACTCGTTCGAATGGTTTGGAGGGAATCTCTAACGAAGGATTGAATTTCTCAAGTATAGGTATTTCTTTTGCTCTAGAATACACATGTATGGTCATATCTTCCATGAACTCTATTAAATCTTCGAATTCATACCATGGCATTTCTGCTTCTATATGAGTGTATTCAGTCAAATGTCTTCTTGTCCGAGATTTTTCTGCCCGGAATGAAGGTAATACGCAGAATACATTGCCTAAACTTGCTAAAACAGTTTCTAGATACAACTGACTCGATTGTGTCAAATATGCTTCGTGTTCAAAGTACTTAAATGCAAAAAGGGTGGATCCTCCCTCAACCTGCGTCTGTACAATTGTGGAAGGTGCCACTTCTACAAATTCCCTTCCAAAGAAGAATTCCCGAAATGCTCGTGTAATCAGGTCCCTGAATCGCATGATATTTGATGCCTGTTCCCCTCTTAAAACTAAATGTCTTTTATCCAACAGAACCTGTGGCCCAGAATCTGGGCGTATCTCATACTCTAATTCAGGTGAAGCGTATTTAATTACGGGGTTAATCGCGGAGATTTGAAGTTCTAAACCAATATAAGGAGCACGATCGTCTTTCTTAACGATCCCTTCTGCTAATACCGCGGTTTCACGAGTAAGTTGCTCTGCTACCTTAAAGTTAGATTCACCAATTGTTTTAGGTTTCACAACAGCCTGTACATATCCAGAGGGATCTCTAATAACGAGGAAGATTAACCTTCCTTGACGACGAACATGATGAAGCCATCCGCGTACATTTGCCTGTTCGTTAACCTTTTCCTGCAGGTTTTTAATAGGGATAAATTTCACTTTAGGATCTCACCTGAAAATGATCTGTTTTTAGCTAGATTTATCAAATTATTAAAAGCAGATTCTATCCAATATCAATTCTTAAGATGAATTGAAAGGGAGTTTTAACCAAATGATCCCCCAAAAAATGGTTAAATACCCAATAATAAAGATCCCCCCCAAATAGATATGTGTTTCACTCCAAAGATCAGCAGGGAAATAAAAAGTTAGGAGAATTAGGATCAGAATTCTGAATAGGTTTAATAAATAAATACCTATTATACCCACTGATCCAGAAAGTAATACCTGGTGGAAGTTGAATTCCCTATTAGTTCTTGTAACGTTTACAAAAAAAATAAAGGTACTCAAAAATATGATCAACCCATAAATGCCTGAACATGAATTAACAATAGAAATTCGAGATGAATCCATTTGTATAGTTGTTGCGTCTAATAGTAACACATTCTCGGAAGAAAAGGTGTAAATGAATGATATAAAGAAAAGAACAATAAATACAGCGATAGAAAACCAGTTGGAGACGAATTTCATTTCACCTCTTCTTAATGATTGGAAAACACACATTGAGAAGAATAATAAGAATAAGAAAAGGGAATCTCCATATTTCAGGAATAGAAAAATAATTTGGGTCGTTATTTCGGTTAAAATTTTGGGATAAACTGAATTTACTATCAAGTCATCAATTCGATAAACAAGAAGAATAATAATACAGGTGAGCGAATGTATTATCTGACGATGGTTTTCTTTTATGAGAAAACACGCAATAATATATGAATAGAAGATAGTTTGGATGACAATAACCCAGTTTGCTACCAGCTGTGAGACAAGGGCATAGAAAACCCAAATACCTACCAAAATACCATAAAGAAAAAGAAATTCATACTTCTGGTAAGTTAAGCTCCTACTCATTATAGTATGGTTCCGTATGTTTCAAATCAAAATCCTATTAAGAATGGAAATATAACAATACTATTATAAAATTTAGCCACTAATTCATAAAAGAACAATTCGTCTTACAAAAAGATTTTAATTATGCAATGATGATATTTCCATATGAAATTCTTATAATTTTGTATCAAAGTGAGCATAATGGTTCATTATAGTTGTAAAATTGTTATGTTAGGAGAAGGATCAGTGGGAAAGACTTCTCTTATTCGTAGATATATTCAACACACTTTTACCCACGATTATATTACAACAATCGGTAGTAACTTCTTAATTAAAAAATTGCAGTTAGAGGAGGGAACAAATATGACGATGCAGGTATGGGATATTTCAGGCCAAGATACATTTCGTACGATCCGAAAACAGTACTATCTTTATGCTCGTGGGGGAATCTTAGTTTTTGATCTCACTAGAGCTTCGACTTTGCATGAATTAGAAAAATGGTATTCAGATTTCACACAGAGAGTGGGAAACGTCCCTTTAATGCTGTTTGGAAACAAATCAGACTTAAAAGATCAGATCGATGTCCAACAAGAGGAGGGAAAAGCTTTTGCTGAAAAAATTGACGCCCCTTACTATGAAACCTCTGCACTGGATGGCACTGGTGTCGAGCCCGGATTCCTTAACCTTGCCTTGAAAATCATAGATTACCTTAATTCTTCCCCTAAGAAATTCTCCCCTCTTTAATCTATTATTGTGGTGGAATTAAAAACATCAATTTCGGTTAAAAGCTATTAAATGAAGTGATCCACCTTTTTTATTCTGTATGGTTCTTTCTCTGAGAATCTAAGGTAATTAATCCAAATATTAAAGAAGAATATTTAAAAGACTAGATATAAATAGTATATCGAAAAGCTTTGATATATATATCTTGATATTCAATTCATGGAGTCGATATTTTGTCACGTAGAGATGAACCACTTTTAATTTTCACTACTAAAGTTTCTCGTTGCGCGAACGGTTACCATTTAAAGATAAGGAAAAAGGACGTAGAACTCCTTAACCTAGCTGGTCAAATGGTCAAGATCAAAGTGTACAAGGTAATTACTGGAGAAGAAGAAGAAGAGGAGATAAAGGATCCATATGATGTGTTAGTTTCAACCTAGTTTGCTTGCTAGAAATGTTTTACTCATTTTATCCCAATTAAATGTTTTATTGTCTCATAATCCTTGAAGTTAAGGATAGTTTCTCCCTTTATTGCAATTTCGGCATGTTTTTATTACATCACAGTTTCTCGTTAATATAATAAGGTTTAAAATCTGGGCTTAGATTTGAATGTCAGGTTTCCTTAAACATAAATTAAAGTCAGAGAAATTTGAGTTGTTGTGATTGTCGCTTAATGTGAAACCTACAGGTATTAAAGGACTTGATCAAATCTTAGGAGGGGGAATTCCTGCAGGATGGTTCATCGCAATGAGAGGTGGAGCTGGAGTAGGAAAAACTACATTAGGTGTACAATTCCTATTGGAAGGAATACTTCAGTATCATGAGCCTGGATTATTGGTGACATTCAATGAACCTTTACTAGCTCTTCATGCCATCATGCGGAATTATGGGTGGGATCTGTTGAGTCTCCAACAAATGGGTGAATTAACTATTCTTGATTTCAGTTCCACTGAGATGGGGATTATGCAACAAGCAAGTCGTCTACGTGAGGCATCATTAGATTACATTACTCAAAAAATTATTGATGCTGTTCGTAATACAGGAGTTAATCGCTTGGTTATTGATCCTCTGAACACTTTCTCCCTTCTCTTTCGAGATCAATTTGAGGTACGGAAGGAACTCCATAGAGTAATTGGTATTCTTTGGGAAGAAAAGTGTACCACTTTAGCTGTTTACGAATCAACAGGCGAGATTGTCCATGATACAAAATATCCTCAGTTCTCGACTGAAGATTTTCTGGCATATGGGGTTATTCATCTTCAGTATATTACTGTTCATTCTGCTCGAGAAAGGGGAATTGAAATTCTGAAGATGCGAGGGATGCCCCACTCTAAAAAGATACATCCCTTTGATATAACATCTAAGGGTATTAAAATTGATGTGAAAAATCCGATAGACTTTTCAAGTATTTCTTAACTATGATGATTAAGGATTATAAATTTCTTTGGATTTATGTGGCACATATGAATAATTGGCGGCTTCTAAATTTCTCTGTAGACCAAGCCTCCATGAACATGGCAATTGATGAATCTATTTTTCGTAATTTTCAAGATGAAAGTACTCTTCGTTTTTATAGCTGGAAACCCAGTGCTGTTTCTATTGGGAAAAATCAAATATTAGAAGAAGAAGTAGATATGGATTCAATTAAAAACCTTGGATTTGATTGTGTTAGACGAATCTCAGGAGGGGGTGCAGTTTTTCATGACGAAGTTGGGGAGTTAACCTATAGTATTGTTTCTAATCTTCAAAATTTTAATATAAAAACAGTTGAAGCAGTATATTACGAGATCTCGAAAATAGTCTTCCAACCACTCGAAAAACTCGGTCTTAAAATTGATTATGGGCAAATTCATTGTCCATCAGTCTTTAGTGATGGGAAAAAAATCTCTGGTAATGCACAAGCTCGTGATGGAGATACAGTGTTACAACATGGCACTATTCTTGTAAATTATCGCCCTGAGATTATGTACACGGTTTTGCGGGCTCGTCCTGGTCGAACACGAGAAAGTATGGTTCAGTCAGTTTACCAACAAATAACCACACTCACCGATATACTTGAAAAAAAAATCACACCTAATGATTTAGCAGAATATCTAATTTCTTCTTTAATGAAAAAGGAAGATGCCTTGTTTCAATTTACTATTGGTGAATTAACATCAGAAGAAAAAAAGATGGCTTTGGAATTAGCTTCTACCAAATATAATTCTGAAGATTGGCTTTATTCAAGATGATCCAATAACGACATTTTCAGGAAACTCTCGGTTCAAGAATTCTAAAATAAAATCCTTCGGAAAACGGATTTTTCCATCTTTTTGAAATAATGAAAGCTTCTCTGCAAAAGTAGTCTCAACATATGTTAGAATAGACTCTGCAATGACACGTGTGACACTGAGATCAGAATCTTTATCAGTAATTACCGCACATAAAACCCCTTCTCGTTTAACCATTAAAATAGAATGATTTAAAGTACTTAATGATTGTAATCCCTCATTTGGCCCCATCATACCACTTGTAAATTGATCAAAAGCATTTAAAAATCCAGGCATCATATCTAGATCAAAATCGTTTGAATTTCCATTTGAAAATAAGTGTGAAGCAATTGGAATTCCAGTTGGGAGATAGAGATAGAATCCAAGTAATCTAATTTGATTGTCTCCAATATTGTTTGCTGTTTTGTCTGCAAACCAAGAAAGTGCCTCATCAAGATTTGTTCCAACCTTCATTGAGACTTCAAAGATCCGAAATGAACGGTTTGGATTTTGCATGGGTAGCTGAGCTAATCTAATTTCATCTATTATCTTTTCTAACCCAACGTGATTTAGATCTGATTTGTTGGCTAATATTAAAAGTGGGGCATTTTTATTCCACTCTAAGCACTTCCAAAGCCAGTCGACTACTTCATCTAATTTATTATCATCACTGGCATCGATGACAAAGATTATTCCTTGAGATAATTGAACATAATTTTTCCAGAATAATAGTCTGAAGTGTTGATGACCACCTAAATCAAAAAGCTGGAAAATATGCCCTTGTATTTCCACAACCTCCACATCTAACCCTGCTGTTGGGAGTGTTTGAAGATACTTCCCAGTTTGGAGGCGCATACTTAAAGTGGTCTTTCCTGCGTTTTCTAATCCAACAATAGCTATCGGAATGCGCCTTTCGAAATTCTTTTGCAACAGCTTTCAGACTCTTATCGCAATGTTGAATATTGTTTACATAGTATTTCCCTGGATTATATATAAGATATCTTATTCACTTTTTTCTAAATAACCCTCCTCTGAAGCTAAGTATATTCTAATCCTTAGAATCCCTAGCCAGACTTAATAATAGCATATTATAATTTCCCAACATGTCCCTACTAGATCTAAAAATGCTAATTGTTAAATAAAATCAGCCATCAGCTAGATAACTTTCCACCAAGTTTCGTGCAATCTCTATTAACTCCCCTTGCCTTTCTGATTTTGCCTTCGGATCAAATATTTCAATTTGCAGTGTATTTAATTCAGTTGCCAAATGAAAGTGAATCCATTCATTTACTTCAGTAATTAACTTGATACCAACAAAAGTATCAATCGCAAAATATCCTTTAGGGGGGTGATTGAGGGTAGATGTGAAGAAATCTAACATTTTATTAACTGGAAAAGTGATTTCTGCTAGTCTTTGGGGGAAAATTTGATGTTTTCGATATAAATCAGTGGATTTGACTTGTTCACGAGCCATTTGGGTTAACACTGTCAATGATGCTACGATTCCATCTGATCCTGGAGCAAAGACGGGCAAGATAAACAATCCTGTGTCGTTAAATCCATATATGGCTCTGTTTTCTAGTACATTTCT
>JBHLPQ010000162.1:0-8507 GCA_048939265.1 Promethearchaeota archaeon | reverse complement strand
CCATTCTTGGCCTCTTAATGACATTATTTTCTATCTTTGCTGCATTTGGATTATATCGTTATAATTTGAAAATTGGCACTAAAATTGCATCAAACGCACTAATAAGCACCGCTAAGGAATTTCAATTTGATATTCTAATGAATTCATTAATTTTTCTGGGAATTTTGGCTCATTTAGTAAATATACCTTGGTTAGAAGGTGTAATAGGATTGATAATAGGAGTTTTCATTTTGAAAACAGGTTTAATTTTCGGTAAAAATTCATTATTAACTTTATTAGATGCTTTAGAGGATCCTGATATTATAGAACAAATGGAAACAATCATTATCCAATTTCCCGAGGTAAAAAAGATAAAAAATGTAAGAATACGTCGTTCTGGTCCTTTCTATTTCGCGGATATTGAAATCCGTATGCTTTCCTCTGAAACAGTTAAATCACTGTCAAAAGTAACTCAGGAAATTGAATCCGCTTTGAAAAAATTAACTCCTCAATTAGATAGTATCATGATAAGTGTGGAACCTATTGAGAGACGGAAATTTATAGCAGGGGTTGCTGTTTCTTCTCTAAATACTACTCTTGATGAACCTCCTGCTGAACATTTTGGAATGGCCCCTGCTTTTTTAATCGTTGAAATAGATCGTCTTACTGGAAAAAAAATTTCTATAAGAAAAATAGAGAATCCACATCGGCTAGCTGAACGAAAACGAGGAATTCTGGCTGCAAAGTTCCTTACAGAAAATAAACTTGATATACTAGCTATAAAAGATCTTACAAACTTTGGTTTAGGGCCTAAGGCGGTTCTTACTGAAAACAATGTCGAGCTATTTCAATATCAAGGAAATTCAATTCAGGAAATACTTTCTGAAATAATTAGATCTCAATCAGAAAAATAAACTACTATGAAGGGTCCTTTATAACTGGATATAATATCCCCTTCTGAGAGTAGTGAAAGTGTACACCTTTATAACAACGGAGGATTATGCCAAACAGCTAGATTTGGAAGATCCTTTGAGGGAATTTCGTTCAAGTTTCTTTATACCAAAAAATACCATTTATCTTGATGGTAATTCGCTAGGATTATTACCAAAAGATGCTGAACAATCCCTTCTTAGAGTTATTAACGAATGGAAAACAAAAGGAATTTATGGATGGTTTGAGGGCGAACGGCCTTGGTGGTATTATGGGGAAACATTAGGAGCAAAAATGGCTCCTTTAGTTGGAGCGGAACCAAATGAAGTCGTTGCTACTGGCACAACAACTGTGAACCTTCATTCTCTTATTAGTACGTTTTATCATCCTCAGGGAAAGAGGACTAAAATACTCGCAGATGAATTAGATTTTCCAACAGATATTTATGCCCTTAAGAGCCAGATCAAACTCAAAGGACTGGATCCTGAACAGCATTTAGTACTTGTACCACCTAGTGGACGCTTTTTTGAAGAGGAAAAGATAGTTGACCTTATGACTGATGATATTGCTCTTATTTTGCTCCCATCAGCTCTATATCGCAGTGGTCAATTATTGGATATAGCTTATTTGACTAAAGAAGCACATAAAAGAGAAATTCCAATAGGTTTTGATTGTTGTCATTCGGTTGGAGCCGTCCCTCACTATTTTGATGACTGGGGAGTTGACTTCGCAGTTTGGTGTAGTTACAAGTACCTTAATTCTGGCCCTGGAGGTACAGCTTTTCTCTATGTAAATAAAAAACATTTTCTTAGAGACCCTGGGCTTACTGGATGGTTCGGTTATGTAAAAGAGAAACAATTCGATATGCTTCTCGATTTTGAGCATGCGAAGTCTGCTGGTGGATGGCAGATGTCAAGTTCCAACATTCTATGTTCTGCACCAATTGAGGGAGCATTATCGGTCATGTTAGAAGCTGGAATCGATAGAATCAGGGAGAAATCCATCAAAATAACTTCTTATTTAATATCCTTGATAGATGATCTACTTTCTCAAGATCCTTACAACTTCGAGGTGGGTACTCCTCGTGATCCTGAGCGAAGAACTGGCCATGTAGCAATTGAACATGCTGAAGCATTTCGAATAACAGAAGCCTTGAAATCCAAAGGTGTCGTTACGGACTATCGGCCACCTAACATTATAAGAGTTGCACCTGTTGCTTTATATAATACATATTATGAAGTTTGGCAAATAGTTCAGCTTCTCCAAGAAATTATTATTAACGAAGAATATAGAAAATTTGCTAAATAACCAGATGATACTGGTAGTAGTGTAATGAGTTACCTAATTTCTCGCAAATTGCCGATCAAAATATTTTGGGAGAGTTATGTAACAGAAGAAGTAGAATCACGACGTATAATACTACAAAAAGGTAGAATGGAATCAAAACAACATATCATTCTGAAAATCCTCGCATATTGTTATTTTTGGGATAAAGACCTGGTTATTGAACCCCATTTTCGTTTGAGTCGCTTTAAACCAGATTTAATTGCTTGGAGAAAATCAGAAATCCCTACACAAGAAAACCTAATTCCAGATTTATGGATCGAGTGTAAGCACGTTAAACTCAAGAAACTAAGAAAGTTAAGCCGAATGCTTCCCTTTAGCCAAATTGTTTGGATCCATTCAAAACAGTCATTGTCTCGAACCCTGAAAATCATACAATCAAAGAAAAAATGCATGAACCTGAATTCTAATGTTCAATTGATAGGAATCGAAACATCAGAGGCCAGTTGGGAATCACTTATGGATAGTATTAATGTTAAAAAGTTACACTGGGGAGTACGTAGACAATCGAATGACAGAATGGAAATAAATACAAGAGAAAGTGATAACTCAATCTCTTTAGTTTTTCAAACTCTTTCTGCCACTACCAAAACATAAATTTAGAGAAGATTCATTGGAACAATCATATGACGTCGATCCATATACGAACTTTGTATGAAAGAGACGCAGATTTTCTCAAATATCTTGATACTCAGGTCAAATGGGGTTTTAGTCAAAAAATTCCTAGTATCTTTCTTGAATTCAGTGACTCTGCATACCTTGCAGAAGATTCCGCAACCCAACAACCTTATGGAATTGTATTAACTTATTACCACGCTCCTTCTACAGGGTGGATAGGATTCTTAATCGTAGATGAAAAACATCAAAAGAAGGGTATTGGAGGAATTTTATTCTCAAAAGCAGTGAAACACTTATTAGAGATTGGCTGTAAGGAAATCCTCTTAGATGCCGTTCCTAATGCTGTCAAACTTTATGAAAAGCATCATTTTTCGAAGATAGAACGGTCTTTCCGACTAAAAATAATGACCTCTTCTTTTATGAAATCAATAATTCCTTCTCCCCAAAGCATCTATGCACAAGAGGAACACCTTGGAGACATCGGACAATTCGATAGGTCTATTTTCGGAGCAAATAGGAAGAAAATTTTACAAATAATGTTGAAAAATCCTAAAAGTGATGGAGTAGTGTTTATACAAGAGAATATGGTTAAAGGTTATGGCTTCATACGTTATTTTGAAAATTCTTTCACAATTGGTCCATTACTAGCAAATAATAATACGATTGCCCTTGATTTAATTAGTAAATTACTTGAAATAGGTATATTAAAAAATAACGAATTTGAATGGGTTCTCATTGGGGTTACAGAGACAGCTACCGTCCCACTTCAGTTCTTTTATCACTTAGGATTTAAAGAATACAAATACTCATTAAGAATGCGTTTCGGTACGAATCAAAGGAGAACGCGTAATTCTGACTTAATTTATTGCATTGCATCTCCTGCAATGGGTTAAATAAGTACTGATAATATGGAAGTATAACAATGAATAAACAACAGGCAATTCAATTCTTGAAAAATAATCATCTCAGATTAGAAACTGTAGTTAATGGTTTAAATGATCACCAAATAATTAATGACATCATCTCGGTGAAGTGGACACCTAAAAATATCATTTCTCATATCTCCGCTTGGAATATAAGCCTTAAAAACGCCATTGATGAACTTTTAAAAAATAAAAAACCTTGGTTTATCAACGAAGAGGAAATAACTGAAGCTGAATTCAATGAAAGAGAAGTCCAACACCGAAAGGACTGGCCTTTAAACCAGATCATAGATGAATGGCAAAACTCGTATGAAAGACTAATTCAAAGAATAATGAGGTTATCTGAATTTGAATGGGAACATCAGTCACCCTACGAATGGACTAAAGATATGCCCGTCACTGTAAGCTCTTTGTTTGATTATATGTACAGAGGTGAGGGACATGAAGGTGGTCATGCAAAACAGATTGAGGAGTTTTATGAAAAAAAAGAAAACTGAGGGGACACTTGGCCAATCTGGTCTATTCAGTAAGTATGAATTTCAATGCTTTTTCCTTAATTTTCTCCATATTTTTTGAGTTAATGGTTTCTTCCACATATTCTATAAGTAAGCTAAGTTTTCCAGAACAAGTAACGGCTCCTAAAACCAAACAAACAATAGCTAATGGAAACATACCACCAGGGTTCATAATTAACCGATCCAATTCTAATGATCCATAAGTTCTAGGGAAGTCCAATCGAGTGAGATTTGTTACCGCAGTTCCCAGAAATGGTTTATCTAGAGAGTCCATTTTCTCTCGTTTAAGGATAGATGATACTATATCGTCTCGCTTGCTGAAAGCAGAAAGTTTATCATGCCGAGGCGAGTCTCTTGGGATTAATTCCCCTATCATTTTGTAACTAAGTGATTCCATTAAGCCTGGTTCAAGGTAACACCAAGGAATTAACTCTTTGAATAGATTCTTGTTTGTATAGAGTTTTTTTACTCTTTGATGAAGTTTTCGTGCATTATCCCAGAAATCCGCTTTGCTATTGTATTTAAACTTCAGAGTTACTCCCCCTGCAAAATATCCCATAGCCTCGCCTGCAGGTCGTAGAAGACGCTCTCTAACGCTACCAGCAATCGCGATATTTTGATTAAATTTATCAATCTGTAGAATGGATTGGGCACCTGCAAACGCAGCAGATAATGCAGTATTTACTGTTACTCCCTCTTTTCGACATCTGTCTACCAATATGGAAGTTTGTGCTTCGGAAAGCTCAATTGTGAGTATTTGATGTTTATATTTTTTCCAATAAGCTTCATTGAGAGCATTGTAATCCTCGTGATCAAAATAGATCTCATCTTGTTTCCATTTTTTATTGAAACGATTGAGAAAAAACTTAACTATAGGATTAACTGAGACTTCTGTTGGGAAGTTGTCCTTGTTCATTGGGACGGGATCAGGTAATACCTCCACTTCTCTAGTCGGATCCCCAAGATGTGTCATTATATCTCTTGCTAGATATGCTAATGACATCCCATCACATATTATATGATGGCATAAAATGATTAATTCAGATATTTCTGGAGAGTGAACTAAAATAAATCGGATAGCAGGGCGTTCCTCAAAGTCAAAAGGAATTTTACATTCACCATGATATATATCAATCCAATGATCTTCCGATTTTCGTGATACAATTCTGATAGGGATTTTGTTTACCTCTTCTGACGTAAACCAAAGATTATGATCATTATCTTCATAAATTCGAACCCTGAGATTGAAATGTCTCTGTTGGACTTTTCTAACAGCATCTTTTAACAAATTTTCGGAAATGTTACCTTTTATCCGAGTAATCATTGAAACAATCGCATAGGGAGAACAATTAAATATACGTTCTAAAGGACTAACCTTTCTTTCATATTTCTTAGGATTTATTGGTTCTGACATTTGTAAACTAACATCCATATTCACCCTGAAGAGGAACATACAATACTTTTTCGATTGAGTCCAGTTTAATATTCTTGCTATTTTTCTTTTCAAGCAAAATCAGATCTTGAGAGTTATCAAATCCTTGACGAGGGGTAATTAACTTTCCTCCATTCTTAAGTTGGTTAATCAGGGGATATGGAATTTCAACACAAGCGGCAGTTATACATATTTTATCATACGGAGCATTTAAGGGGTAACCAAATCCTCCATCTGCCTCTACTAAAGTTAAATTAGAGTAATTAAACAAGGAAATGCATCTTTTTGCATATAAAAATGTGTCGTGATCTATTTCAATCGAAGTGACCTGGCCTGGTGGTCCTACTATCTCTGCAGCCAATACTGCTCCATAACCTGATCCTGTACCGATTTCTAACAGATTGTCGCCTAATGATAGATTTATAGCTTCATAAAACATCGGATATGAATGAGGACATGAAATTGTTGATTTTCTTCCAGGAAGGGGAAAAGGAAGTTCTTCATAGGAATGATCTCGGTAATTGTGAGGGACAAATACCTCTCGAGGGATTTTAAGCATTGCTTGTGCAATATTTTGTGATCTAAGAAAACCCGCTTGTTTCAATGTGTTAATTTTTCTTTCTCTTTCCTGTACAAAAATCTTTGTTGTCTTTCTCGAAGGTTTTGGAGGAGGGATAATCCACCCAAACATGTTACTTCAACCAATTGGAGATGAGATATAAGAAAAGAATGAAATCACTGAAGAGGGATTATTTTATTATCTAATAATAAACACATAGCCTTTTAACACCTTCATTCGAGTATGATCCAATAAGATTATCTCTCTCTAGCATAATAATAGGAGATGTATTCTTGGTATTACTCTTTGGTATTAGACCCTTTGAATTTTCCGACTTCATTGGAATGATAGAACAAGGAAAGATAGATATTTCAAATGTTAATTATGTTCAGGTTGTAAAGGATAGTTTACAAGATAAATTCACCCATTTTGAGGTTACAGCTGATTTAGCATATGTTTTACCTGGTCTTCTAAGTGAAGAGGTTATCAATCAATTAACAGAATTAAAAAAGCAGAATAAATATTCTTGTTCAGTACACCTTCCACTTTGGTCGATTGAATTAGCGTCACCGAATGAACACATAAAAAATGCGTCAATAGAATGCCTTGTGAATGCAATTGAACTGACCAAAAAGTTAGATCCCATCTGTTGGGTGGTACATGCTACTGGAGCATTGATTTCGGAATTTGGAACGATTCAGTTACCCGATTTTGCAAAATCATTCATAACCAGTGTGTTTGCGTCAACCGCTCAGAAAAGTCTTGAGCAAATCATCGATTTAACAGACATATCCCCTCGTAAACTTGCAGTAGAAAACGTTGAATTCCCCTTTAGAGAAATGGATGAGTGTATCACAACTCTAGACTTAAGTGTGTGCTTTGATACTGGTCATCTCCTAGCAGGCTATTCTGGCGAATGGGGAGGTGGAGTTATTGAATTTTTTGAAATGTACCGCGATCGGATTGTTGAATTCCATCTACATGATGGAATGAAACCCAGGATAGACCATAAACCTCTAGGAGAGTATGACCTTCCAGTAAATGAACTACTCGGGAAATTATTAGATACAAATTTCCATGGTCCAATCGTTTTTGAGTTGAACTTGGATGAATTGAAAAAATCAATGGATTACATTCAGGAAATTGTACCTGAAGCTTTATTCTGACAGACTTGGGCAGAAATAAGTCTATTTAGATGATTATTCTTGTGATAATGGGAAGTGACATGCTATCCAATGGTTTGGTTGGAGTTCTACTAGTTTTGGTTCTTCTTTGCTGCAAATAGCAAGATCTGCATATGAACAGCGGGGATGAAACCTACAACCAGAGGGGGGATTTATAGCATCAGCAACTTCTCCTTTAGGTAGTTCATAATCCTTTTCCCCAGGAATTGGAGTTGGAATTGCATCTATTAGAGCAGTAGTATAGGGGTGAAAAGGTCTCTTGAATATTTCATCCACCTCACCCATTTCAACCACTTTACCAACATACATAATTGCAATACGATCTCCAAAATGCCTTGCAGTAGCTAAATCGTGAGTAATGAAAAGTATGGCAAGATTATGGGCCAATTGTAACGATTTTAATGAATCGAGAATACCAGCACGGCGGCTAACATCTAACATGCTTGTTGGTTCATCAGCGATTAATAAATCAGGATTTAAAATAATTGCACGTGCAATAGATACACGTTGCCGTTCGCCCCCACTCACTTCATGGGGATATTTAAAATAATACTGAGTTGAGGGAGACAAGCCGATTTCATTAAATAATTCTAAGACTTTCAAATCAGCAATTTTTCCTTTTTGGATCCAAGAAAAGTAGAAATAGAAACACAGAGACACTGTGAATAATAATAACGCAACAAATATGCATGTGCCAACATAATTTATTGGAAGTATCAAATTTAACATTTCTTGTAAACTTGTTATTACCAAATTAAATGGCAGCGTTAATGCTGTGGCTATTGCATTATTCAAAAATAATAACGGGTCAAAGAAAACTAATCCAATTATCTGGGGTATATTTGAGAAAATGTAAGTGAGATTACTAATTGAACCTTGTAATGTAGGTAGTTCTTCTATTCCTTCAGACAAGAGAGCTACAAGAAGTAACAAGAATGATAGAATACTGCAGATAAAAAAGCCCAGTTCTGTAAAAGTAGAATGGTGTAACTTTTTCCTTGTGTTTGCATCAGTAACTCTGTC
>JBHLPQ010000161.1:0-8551 GCA_048939265.1 Promethearchaeota archaeon | reverse complement strand
TTTCAGTTGGATGAATGAACTTTTCTTCATGACAAACCTGAAGAACTGGATCACTAATTCCTAGCTGTGCAAATGTATCAGTTGACATAATGATTCCACTGTTGTTAGGTATTTTTGTTCATCATAGATTGATTTTGAAAGATATGAAGTCATTTTCTGTTAGACTTGACATTTCAAATCTTGACTTAAGGCTTTCATTTGTTTCAAAATAATAAGACATTATTTACACGTTAAATTCTGTACGAATAGAACTAAATCCTATTAAAAAAAGTAAAACTCTTCCCCGTGGCTCAAATTATTAGTCTTAAGTTATTCCTAAGATATAAAATTAATCCAGTTGTCCAGGTTTCACTTTTAGAATTCTGATTTACGCTCTATAAAGTGTTTTTTTCTTGCCTTTAAAAGCCTACTGGTTTCATTATCAAAAAATTAATCATGGATGACTAAATTATTTATTACAAGTAAGATATGGTTTTGAAACTATGAAATTACAGAAACTCTTTGATTTACACCTCCCATTCCTTATGAGCAATGTATCCCCCAATAATGATCAGAATTCCTCCAAGGATGAACAGTACTATTACGAGTAGTTCCCATATATCTGTTACACTACCTATTAGAAATAATGCGAAGATCTCTAGGCCAACAAACCCTACAGCCACAACACTCCACACAGAGACCGCTGATGTTTTGCCAAGGTATCTAGTTCTTACAGTTACCGTAGTACTCCCCCAACGGTCGAATAAAGACCAATCCATATCAGTAGCAGCAGCATAGGTTGCAAGGGCGGAAAAAGGAATGATTAGTAAGGTAAGGATAATACCGATACCATTTGGATAAAAAGCAACGTTAATCAACCAGCTGGTAATCAGGATGACTGTAGCTAGTAGTAGTAGCTGTGTTCCTCGTGTGAAATCAAATTCAGGAATGGTTCTTTTCTCCTAGAAGCTTCATTTCTCAATTCTGAAACAGGATTGATTAACACAAATTTTTATATATTAATCCTCTCGATTCCGGTTAATTAAACTGCAATACTTTGGGATTAAGATGATATGATAATGTTTGAGCAACATGTAAGCGGTTCTTATTATGAAATGGGACTCAATATTGCAAAACAGTTTAAAGAGGAATTTTCTAGTATAGAAGAATTTCCTCCTAAATTCTCCACAGATAAACTTAACCTAAGTCTAGAGTATGAAAAAGAAGTTTACAAATACACTCCAGAGCTATTAGAGGAGCTGCATGGAATAGCAGATGGGATTAAAATAGATTATAATATTCTTGTGGCCAATGAGCTTACTCCATATAGATTGCAACCATCTTGTCTTGTCATGGCTATCTCTGGGGAACATACTAAAAGCGGTCTTCCTATTCTAGCACGAAACCACGAATGGATAGAGGAAGATAGTAAAAACCTCACACTTTGCTATACAAAACCTAAGCAGAGAATCCAGAGCTTTGGCTTTACGTTTATGACATTAAATATGTCGAGATTTGGAGGAACGAACGAACGGGGACTAGCTATATCATCTACATCAGCATCATTTATCAATTCGGGGCCAGGGGTAATGTTGAATGTAGCAACACGGTGGATCCTTGATAACTGCGAAACAACAGAGGATGCGACGGAATTTCTTAAAAAAATACCAAAAACATGGGGTACAGCATATTTAATCATTGATAAAAATAATACGATTGCTAAGGTTGAAGCTCACAGAAAAAAAACTAAGGTAACTTATTCAGATGATGGTTTTGAGTTTGTAACTATGATCTTTGACTCTTCTGAAATGGAGAAATATAATCAAATCGATGAGTTTGCTAAGTTATATTATCCACGAAAAGAATTTCTGACACAATGGTTTGATCTACATAAAGGAAAAATTGATACCAAACCAATAATTCAAGCTTTACAGGACCATGATCACTCTATGTGTGATCATACCTCAGATGGTCATTTTAATTATGGTATCTGCTGGTCGTGGATTATTACAATAGGGAAAACAGAGGCATCTGTGTGTGCTGGTCCTCCTTGTAAAAATAAATTCATAAACTATAGTATTTATTAAACAAAAATGGTCGATAGAGTCTCTCATTACGTACTAAGAAGACATTTATAATCCCTAGAGAGTATTTTTCAACCTTCGAGATGAGATTGATAATGAAAGCTACAATAACGAATGTTTATACAAACGAGTCTCCAGATGGAAAGAAGCTAAAGGGTGCACATGGCCAAGCTTTTTATATTTCTGTAGGTGATGAGAACATACTTTTTGATACAGGTGGGAATTCGGAGATTCTTATACATAATATGAACGAATTGGGGTTATCTCCAGATACAATTACAAAAATTGTCTTGTCCCACGGCCACTATGACCATACCCATGGATTACCTGGACTCTTAGACTTAATCAATCCAGTAAATCCAATCCCAGTATTTGGACACCCTTCCATAACCGAAGAAAAAGTGTTTAAGATGGCAGCTATTAAGAGAAACATAGGATTCCCAGATTTGCTCGAGGAGCAACAGAGAAAGATAGATTTCCAACTCACTAGTGACCCGATTAAATTAGCAGAGGGAATAACAATGACAGGTGAGATATCAAAGCGTCCACACCGTGATGGAAGAGAACCCAATGCATACCACAAAGTTAATGAGACTTTAGAAGTTGATCCTGTTATTGATGATCAGTCTATTGTTTTAGATACCAAGGAGGGGTTGGTATTAATAACTGGATGTTGTCATGCAGGTTTGTTAAACACTCTAGAACATGTACAGAAAATGAACAATAAGCCATTCAAAGCAATACTTGGAGGAACGCATATGGTTAGATATTCTAAAGAAGAGGTAGAACAGGTGGCAAATATATTAGATGAGAAATATGGCCTTCCAGATCTTTATCTGAACCATTGCACTGATCATTTCCCATTACGTTTTGTAAAGAAAACTCCAGTCACTAAAATCTTGAGACAAAGATTTGGAGCGACAAAAGTTAGAACCTGTGATGTGGGAACTGAATTAATTTTCGAGATCTCCAAAGAATAGTCCATTTAAACTTATAGGGAAAATTCTAAACCTAGGTCAAAGGAATTAAATTAAGATCATCATCAATCTGATCCTAGTGGTTCACCTAATAGTTCTTCCCAGCTTTCTATAACTCGTGTTGCTCCATATGTCATATAATCATCTTTAGAACGATTTTTTAACTGATGGAAACCAATTCGATCAGGAATTGATACCTCTTTATATGCTGGAAAATACCCTGGAAAATCGTCAACAACTTTGACTATTGTTGAAGACTCTGTTATGGTATTTAGTAAGCGTTTTCGAGCTTCAAGTAAGAAATTGCGAGTTCCCCAATCTGAGGGATCAAACATGATCAATTCCGTATTTTCCATAGGAAACCCAAATTCCCTTAATTCATTCAATGTTTGGTCACGGATTGATTTTAATCGGCCTGTAAGGTAGATTATTTTATACTTTCCCTTCCATTTCTGAAGTACATCAACAGCAAAAGGGATTGGTCTGTTGTACTTAAGTAGTTCAATACCTACTTCGTTTTTACATAACAATACACCAAGAAATTGTTTTCTCAATATTTTCACGTTATTTTTTTGATTTTGTGTCGCATATTTATTGAAAATTCCTTCTTGAGATAGGGTATAGAGATCCTCTAACTCAATCTCACAATTTAGTATGATTTCCATAATTTGGTGAGTTCTTGGTTGAGTATCTATTAATGTATCATCGATATCTATTATCACACCTATCAATTTTCCCTGATCTCCATGTAAAATTAATATAACAGTTCAATAATCTCTCTAATTGAGCTGCTTTAAAGGTGTTATGAAGCTGAGGTAAGTCATTTAAAATTATTCTATTCAGTTTTCACTGCATATTGTACTTATTTTATTCTAAAATTATCTTCCTCAAAGAGAATTAGTTATTAGGTGAGTTTAAATGTCAAATCATACCAATACAGAAGTCGCTACTCTTGGAGGAGGATGTTTTTGGTGTCTAGAAGCTGTTTTTGATCATATTCAAGGAGTCGAGAAGGTTATTTCTGGTTACTCGGGAGGAGGAGTAACAAATCCAACCTATGAAGAAGTTTGTAGTGGAACCACGGGCCATGCAGAAGTTGTTCAGATTACGTTTAATCAAGAACTTATCACCTTCAGAGAAATCTTAGAAATCTTCTTTTCAATCCACAATCCGACGCAATTAAATCACCAGGGTAACGATATTGGTACACAATATCGGTCTGTGATTTTTTATCACTCTGAACAGCAAGAGGAGGAAGCTCGAAATGTTATTCATGATTTAGGTGATAATTGGCCAGAACCAATAGTAACTGAAGTTACTGCTTTCGGAGAATTTTTCCCTGCAGAGGAATATCATCAAGAATATTTCAAAAAGAACCCGAATCAACCCTATTGTCAGTTGATAATTGTACCAAAAATGATTAAATTCCGAAAAAATTTCACGGATAAACTTAAACCTGTGTTATTCAATTCTTAAATCCAGGTGAATAAATATATGATAGCAAAGAATCCTTTTATCACTTTAAAAGACTAAAAATACATCAGTCTAAAAACCTTCTATGAAAGTGGAAGAGGAGTCGCTACTCCTGTGGAATTTGCTATCCATCGAAATCTGAGTCATAATCTCATCAGTATCTACAATTGATTTTAATCAGTAATAAAAAATATGTTGAGGCAAGACTTAAGTTAGGAAGGAAATATTTCATGGGAATAAAGAAATTTCCTAGCATCTTTAATGATGTTATTGGGCCAATTATGAGAGGACCATCGAGCTCTCATTGTGCAGCTTCTGTTAGGATAGGGAAAATGGCAAGGGATCTAATGGGAGGTAATATTCAAGAAGTCTTAATAGAATTTGATACTAATGGTTCACTGGCTACAACGCATGAAAGCCAAGGATCTGACATGGGACTCTTTGGAGGTTTTCTTGGGTGGGACGCCACAAATGAAAGACTAGTTGATTCTGCAAAAGCTATAAGAGATGCTGGAATCAAAATAAGTATTGAGATAAAAGATTTGAACATGAAACATCCTAATACCTACAAAATAACACTAAAAAATTATAAAGAAATCCATGAAGTGGTTGCAATTTCCACAGGTGGTGGAATGATAGAAATAGTTGAGATTGATAACATTACAGTGTCAATAACTGGAGACCAGTTTGAAACTTTGATTTTCACAACAGATGATCGAATTCTGAAATACATTCAAGATGCTCTTCCTTCTTATGAAGTCATTCACAATGTTGGAGAAAAAACTAGTTTTATTGAAATAAAGACACAAGAGCGCTTGGATACGAAGGTACTCAATCAACTTGAAACTGAATTCAATATCAAAGATTTTAAAGTAATAAACCCCGTTTTACCAATGTTATCACAAAGGGAGATGGAAGTTCCATTCATTACATGCGAAGAAATGCTCAAATATAACAAAGACAAAAATTTCCTATTATGGGAGTTAGCAATTCATTATGAAAGTACTAGAGGCAATATTTCTACTGATGAAGTATACAGTCAAATGAAAAAAATAGTTGAGATTATGAAGAATGGCATCTTAGAAGGAATTAAGGGAACTGATTATAAGGATAGAATTTTGGGGTACCAATCAGGGGCCTTCAAGACAAAAATGGAGAAAAAGAAATTGCTAGAAGGAGGGATCTTAAACCAAATGATTCTATATATCACTGCTATCATGGAAACAAAAAGTTCGATGGGAGTAATAGTTGCTGCTCCAACTGCAGGGGCATGTGGAGCTGTTCCAGGCGCTTTAATAGGTGCAGCTGATACAATGGGTTTAACAATAACTGAAATCACTAGGGCAATGCTTGCTGCGGGGATTATAGGTATTTTTATTTCAAATAAATCGACTTTCTCGGCTGAGATCGGAGGTTGTCAAGCTGAGTGCGGTTCAGCTTCAGGAATGGCTGCTGCAGGCCTTGTAACTTTAATGAAGGGTAATACACAACAAGCAATAAATGCAGCATCAATGGCATTACAAAACATTTTCGGGATGGTATGTGATCCTGTAGCAAATAGAGTAGAAGTACCTTGTCTAGGGAAGAATGTCTTAGCAGCAAGTAATGCCTTAGCATGCGCTAATATGGCTTTAGCCAATTATGATGTAGTAATACCTTTAGGAGAAGTAATTGAGGCAATGGATAAGGTAGGTCGTAGTATTCCACATGAATTGAGATGTACTGCCTTAGGTGGTTTATCTATAACTAAATCATCTAAATTAATGGAGGAAAAACTTAGAGGGTATTAAATTTCAACTTGAATTCCTTTATTCATTTCTCGTGCCTTATCATAAACCAATTTGGCAGTTGCAGCATCCTGAATTGCTAAGCCTACCGATTTAAAAAGTGTGATTTCTAATTCATCCTGCCTTCCAGGCTTTTTTCCTGAAATGATTTCACCTAATTCAGCATGAATATGCTCTTTTGTTATAACACCTTCATTAATAGGAATGATAAGGTCACCAGCCTCCTCGAGGCATGCATTGAATTCATCACATACTACTTTTGCACGTCGAACTGTCTCTGTATCTATTTCTCGTGTTTTCGGAGTGTATGATCCAATAGCAGAGATATGCATTCCAGGTTCAAGCCATTCCCCTTTGAATACAGGGATTGGAGACGTAGTGGCTGTTAAAACTATATCCATTCCTGTTATTGCTCCCTTAGGTGATGCTACGACTTCAATGTCCAAATTTGGTAACCTACCTGCCATTTTCTGCACAAAAATTTCTGCTGCTTCTTTCCTAACATCGTACACCTTACAATGTTTAACTCCTGGTCGTGCAACACAAGCTGCCCACAATTGAGTCGATCCTTGCACCCCAGTGCCAAAAAGACCGACATTTAGAGCATCCTTTTTTGCTAAGTATTTTATTGCACACCCCGAAACCGCGCCCGTCCTCATTGCTGTCAAATAACTCCCATCCATAATTGCTATGACATCCCCTGTTTTAGGATCCTGTAAAAGAACCTTCCCTAAGATAGTTGGGAGGTTATATTTATTGGGATTTTTTTCAAACACCGTAACAATCTTAACTGCCAGCGATCTCGTTTGAGGGAGAAAAGCAGGCATGTATAGGCTAATCCCATTCTCTGTTGGAATTAATACTCGTTGGGGTAAAATAGCTAATCCTTCTGATAGCTCTCGGAAAGCAGCCTCCATAACAGCTATAGATTCCCTCATCAAAAGAACTGATTCGACATCTGATTTCGATAGAATTAAGACTCTACTCATATATTTTCCATCACTCGTTTTTCTAATAAATCTTCTCAACACTTTGATCTAGGCATTGATTTATACGAAAAAAGTGTGATAATTCTTTTATATGTTCTAATGTGAGTTTTTGTTTGTCTTAAATTTACTAATTTAAGGTGAGGTAGAAAAAATGACTGAATTTTCATTTGTAGATGGTGAGACTTCACCAATCACTATGAATTACCTAAAGAAATTCAATATAGCTATGGCTATCTTGCATCTTGTTCAAAGTGTTTTGATACTTACGCTTAGCTTGTTTATTGATGAGATCAGAAACTTTTCTGTCGATATATATAAATCCAGCTTAGTGATAAAAGAATTGACGGGAACAAAACCCATCTTTGCTCCTGAGCCCAGCGTATTTTTTGCATTTGAGAATATCGCCGGCATTCTATTGGCAAGTTTCTTGCTAATGTCAGCGATTGCCCACTTTCTTATTGCATTCCCACTAAATAATTCCTATGTAGAAAATCTGCAGAAAAGGATGAATCCTATTAGATGGTGGGAATATGCTTTTAGCTCGTCAGTAATGATAATTTTTATTTCCTTGGCATTTGGAATTCTTGATTTCTGGATTATTGCTCTAATTTTTGTGTTAAATTTCTTAATGAACATGTTTGGTTTACTTATGGAAAGAATTAATCAATATACTGAGAAAACAAGCTGGTTACCCTATTGGTTAGGATGGGTTGCTGGTATTGTGCCATGGATTGTCATTGTAGACACATTTTTAAGCTTTGATACTGGTGTTGGCGATGCTATCCCCACTTTTGTTTATATTGCTGTGGTTATGTACTTTCTCTTCTTTAACAGCTTCGCGTTCAACATGTTCCTTCAGTATAAGAAGATCGGTCCCTGGAAAGATTATCTTTTCGGAGAACGAGGGTACCAGATATTAAGCTTAGTAGCTAAGTCAGCTCTATGTTGGCTTGTGTTTGGAGGTTTGGTTTTCGCGTAATTATACAAAAATTCCCTTTTCTTCTTTTTTTTACATTTAAGTGTTTTTTGATTTTAGTCTGGATCATAAACACCGTATTTTTTTATACTACATATCTCTAAACTAAGATCCCACAGTTTATCGACTAGTTCATCATCAAGAGCTCTTCCCTCAATTTCTTCTCGTTGCATTTTATCATAATAACTCCCATTGGTAGTTATTTCAGAATTTAATGCAAGGTTTGTAGGCCCCTTTGCCCCAAATTTTACTGACCGTTGAAATAACTTCGATATTTTTAGCAAAA
>JBHLPQ010000320.1:0-2886 GCA_048939265.1 Promethearchaeota archaeon | reverse complement strand
AATTTTTATGAATATCAAAATGGATTATTAGCAGGGCTTGATGATGACGCCTATTATGACCTTGATAGTGATGGTCTTCCAAATATCTATGAATATCAGAATAACTTGTTGGTAGGAACTGACGATGCTGCTGAGGATCCAGATAATGATGGTCTTACAAATTTGATAGAATATACGATAGGAACTGATCCTCATGACTCTGATACTGACAATGATGGTTGGTCTGATGGAATTGAGAAACAGTGGGGTACGGATCCAGTGGATTCTATCATGAATCCTGCCGTTCTAATATTCCTATTTCTCATTGGAATCATTATTCTCGGAGTGGGGTCATTCTTATTTATAAAATTTCGCCCACAACTACAACGAAGGTTTCTTCCCCAATCTAAAACAGATTCTTGGACTCAGGATTTAGAAATGGGTAAAGCAATACCGATAGATCTATTAACTGAGGTTTTTGGTAAATCCTCTTTAGATATTCCCAAGACAATCAAAAAGGAACTTTCTCAAGACCTACTATTTGGAAAATCTGTTGTAATTCGTTCCCAAATGGTTCTACTAAAACCAACACCCCCTCAAAACGCTAGTTGTCAAGTATGTATGAGTGAAATTGCAGAAATGCATTATTTCCAATGTTCTCAATGTCAAAGGTACGTCTGTATTAATGATTACGTTGATTTACACGGTATTGGCCGATCATCTTGTCCTAATTGTTCGGGTGATCTCCTAATTTTTCCGTTTACCTGTTCAGCCTGCCATTTAGATTTTAGTTCCATTAAAGAGTTATCTAGGCAATCGAGATGCCCACTATGTGGATATACTTTACCAAACCAAACCATCCTAGTGTCCAAAAGTATCATGGGGATAAAACCCTCTCTGATGGCTCAAGATCTGAGGGAAGAATCACAGAATGATTCAGATAAAAACATACACGAGAATTCTAAAACATAATCCACCTTTCAAAGATTTTTCTTGGATCGTCGCTTAACGATAATTGAGAAGAATGTCAAAGTGATACAAGTTAATATCACTGCTGTTAATGCTGAACTTCCCCAAAGAGCGCCTGCACTTGCATAATCACCAGCATGGTATGTGTCTGTGATATCTGGTGGTCCAAATGGAGCTGAAATCCTATACTCTCCTGTCCTCACTTTTGCCCATACTAATACGAAATAGGTGTCATTTTTTGAAATTAATAAGCTTTCAATTACCGAGAACTCACCGATATAAGTCCAATTAGAAAAATATACTTCTCCATGAACAACAAGAGGTGATGAAGCATTGTGGACCACGATAAAGGAGGATCCATTAATCCCATTCCATTGGAGTCCTTGAACACGAATTTTTTCTGTGATTACTCCCCGGTAATTTTCTCCAGTTACCTCTGTTAACGTGATCCAGACATAAGAAAAGGTAAAATCACCTAGATCAGATGGAATGGTCATATTTAGTATGATGTCGGCCGGAGAATGGGTAAAAGGAATTATTTTTCGCCATGTGGTAGTCTCTTGAAAATAATATGAGGCAGGGGGTTGTTGTTGTTCTGTTCCAGGATAGACTATATTCACAATTATTGAATTGATTTGTTCGTCTCCACTTAATATGAGATAATAGGTTTGAGGCATTTTTGCTAAATACATTACCACAATCTGATCTCCCGATTCAACCCATACAGTGTTTTTCTCTCCAGTAACCACACGAGTAGGTTCTACAATCAACCAATACTGTGATGTAGTTCCGACATTATTAAAGATGTCAGAGGCTTCAATTGAGTACGTTAAATTGTATTGACCAGGGAGATTAGTAAGTTCTACGAAATAATATGAACTATTAGGGAGAGGGGTCATGTACACAACCTGCCATCCTCCATACGCATTATGATACAGTGTAACATGGCTTATTTCTGAAATATCTCTAACTTCTGCTATTATCTCAACTGAATAGACATTGATTTCTATAGGAGTGACTTTTTCTGAAATAACTACAGAAGGGAAGGTAAAGTCTAACCAGAATCCCTCTGTCTTAGTGTTACGATATTCAACCCCCGTTCCGTCTTGCCACGTAATGGTCACATTCAACTTTTTATAATATTCCCGACTCATCTCCAATGTCCATTCCTGAATCAATGCGGGTAAATCTACACCCTGTTGCTCTAATTCTGGTAAGAATACTGATTCCCCCCCTGTATAGGCTGCGATCCAATTGAACTGATTTTCGAGGTTTAAATCAACGCCTGGTTTTATTGCTTTTATTGTATTTATTACTACTCCTCTATCATGTAGATTAGCCACAACCTCTACTAGGTCGCTACCATTATAGAAATCATCCCCGTCTCTGCCTCCGACAACTAGACTTGGATCACAATCTTCATCTCCGACCATGATAATTAATTTCTGAGCATTTGCTCGCCAATCCCATGTATTTGCAAGATAAAGAGCTGCTCCCCAAGGTTCATAACTTCCTGTTGCAGATAAGGAATTTATGAAGTTCTTCACCGCATTAAAATCGTTAGTAAATTCTAGTTGATTTTCAGGCCTCGACATCGGGTTTTCTGAATATTTACTCCAGCCATACACAATCACTCCCATTCTCAATTTGGGAATACCTGTTGATAAATTTTCTATCAGCTCTGTGAGCTTTTTTTGGACAGAACTAATCTCATCACCCATCGAACCACTTGCATCGATAATTAGGAGTACATCAACAGCAACACTAGTTGTTTCATCTAGAACACGAGCTTCAATGGTAAATTCAACGGATTCTTCTGGTTCAAGCGTTGGAGTGTTATAAATAGGAGTTGTAGAGGGAATTAACTCGACATAAGGGGTATCTAGAGTTGCATAACCTTTGACATCATGGACAGACTCGGATAATGTATTTGTCAAT
>JBHLPQ010000029.1:0-27137 GCA_048939265.1 Promethearchaeota archaeon | reverse complement strand
CTTCCCTCCCTCATTAGATATGGACCTGTAAGCGCTTATATCTATAATTTCCCCAATTTATTCCTTCCGATTAGCGAATTAAATTATCGACTCCTGAATTTAATAATAATTTTGGGTTGTTTTGTGTTTTCATACAAAATTCTACGCTTATTCTTTTCTCAAAGTGTTTCAATTTTTGGCACATTATCGCTTTTTTGTACACCTATTGTCTTTAGTTATGTTTACCTTGAATACCTACTGATAGCTTTCCTGTTTTTACAGTTTGCTTCTTTCTATTACTTGTTATTATACCTAAAGACTAAAAGAGCAGGTTTTCTTTTCATTTCCTACTTTATCTTGTTTATCGCCATTTTTTATAAGGATCCATTGATTCTTTTAATCCCTCTCTATGCATTTGTTGGTCTGATTTACTCATTTCATCAAGTAAAAGCGAATCAAATGAATCCTTCATTCTTTAAAGTCTTTCAAGAATTTCGGTTATTCTTTTATCTTAGCATTATTTGTATTTTATATTATATCCCTTGGTATTTCCTTTACAATATGTATGTTTGGAGAAGTTATATTTTTACTCCAGAGTACTTATTCAATTTAGATCGTATTTTAATGTACCTAAATGCAATAGCTAGTTGGTTAGGGATAATATTCCTTTTAGCAATCGTTGGTCTTTTTATTCGATGTATTACTAAAAATTTGAATTATTTGGATTTAATAACGATTCTATGGTTTGTAATTCTCTATTTCTTTTATACATTGGATTATTGGCCCCTAGCTGAGCCAAGATTCATCATCCCTGGTTTATTTTTCTTCTATTATAATGCAGGGGAATTTGTTTACATATCTATTGAAAAAATTAGACAAACTTTGCCCATGTTGTTCACAAAGACCATTTCACCAGGTGTAATCTGCTCTGTTTTATTCATAATTGTTTTATTTTCACTGATAATTGACTCTTATCAGATATCACAACACGAATTTGATAATGATTACCTACCATTTAATGAAGTTTCTCGTTATCTCAAGGAAAACATTCCTACAACATCATCGATTCTTGTGACAATGGGTCCTAACCCATATTTCTTCTATTTTCAAAAATTTGAACTTAATATGACTTTTAGAACAGATTTATGGAAATCACCTAATGACCAAAATGCCTCAAACTTATACCTGTTTTGTCAAGAAGAAAACATTCAGTATGTTATGTTTCCCAACTCCGAATGGAGTGTCAATTATAATAACCCAAACCTTATTGAGATGATTGGAAATGATGAACGATTTCTTCTTCTTGAACAGTTTCAATATAGAAATTCTGAAAGTTTTCTGTACCTGTTTCAATTAGATTTTAATGGATCAACAACAGAAATTGGAAGTTGTTATTCAAATTAATATCGAGAGGATTTTCTTAATGGAATTACCTACTTAATTGATTTAAAACCAGATTCTTTTTTAAAGATTGAATTATCTAAAAGTGGCCTTACCAGAATTGTAACCGTCTTATTAGTCGGGATTGTTTTACTAAACATTTCATTCTCTTTTATTGTTTCAATAAAATATTGCCACTCTACCTGGTACCGCGAGCAAAACGAGTATAAGACCGTTCTTGAAGATATTTGGGACAGAGAATCTCCATTATTCTCCAACTAGTTACTATTGATCTACTCTTATGGACAAGAGCTCGTGGTATTCATCCCCTTTGATGAATCAGAATGTTTAAATCTAATTAGTGACCAAAACATAACAATTCTTATACAGCATTTACCAAATTGGACAATACGATCTTGGTGGAATCCAATTAATTGTGGTTTTGAAGTATATTATAAGATATATAAAAATCAAAATCAAAATTATTGTATCTAGAAGAAGACTGAAAATCTGACACACACAGAACTAAAATCATGAGGTTGGAGACACCATGAAAAATTCAAAAGATTTAAAGGTCTTACACGTTTGTAACATTGCTGCTGTTCCCCAAACATTAGCAAAATATCAAAGGAAGTTTGGATATGAAGCAGATCTTATTGAGCGTGAAGTTTTTGGGATGCCAGGTGTCACAAATGTTTTTCCCGATGCAGTTTATGTCACTAGCAACTCTCCAAAGGTATTTGCGTTTAAAACATTGATGATGGCACGAAAATATGATATCATTCATGTTCATTCTTTCGACAAGATTATTCCATATCTGAAAAAGCTTTATCGTCGTAAAAAAGTGGTTCTAACTTATCATGGGTCAGATATTCGTGAAAGATGGAATATTAAACAAAAATATTACCAGAAAGCTGATATTGTGACTGTTTCCACTCCCGATTTGAAAGAAAATGCTCCTGAGGGCGTAATTTATGTTCCTAATATTGTGGATGAAGACCATTTCAAAAGAGTTAACCCATATATCCCCGGTACCGTCATTCATATTAATGTGGGACAAGGTCATGAACAAGCACTAGAATCGGCAATCGAAACTGCAAAAAAACGAGATCTACACCTTACTGTCATTGATAAATCAAAATACTACTTCCCCTATGACATCTTTCCTCGTTTCTTTGAATTATTTGAATATTACGATGAAGTAAAGGTGAATATTAAAAGAAATGAAGGATGGTTATATTTTCTTAGTCTTACTGCTCTTCAAATGCTTTTTCTTGGTGGTAAAGTCATTTTTTACGGTGAAGACGTTACTAAATTTCCTAAAAAACATGATGCACACATTGTTACTGAAAAATGGATAGAACTGTACAGGTCGTGAGTGTAACTGATTAACTTAGAAATCATTGGTGAATCTTATGCTCAAGCACAAAATATTGGTGGAAATCGAATTCGTCACCTTATCCAAGAATTGGAGAAGGATAGTATTGAAGTTAGTTACCACGAGTTACCTCTAGATTACAAACGAAGTAAAATAAAAATTGTAAAACGTTTTCGATTACGTAATACGTTATATAAACAAATAATTAGTAACACCAAAGATAGAGAGGTTGATAATACAATATTTATGGTTACATCTCCTCCTACTATATATACACCAATTCTAAATCCATTATCAAAAAAGTATTGTACTCTTCTTGATCTAAGAGACACTTATCAAGAGTGGGAGTATCATCCATTCTTAAAACGACGAATTGAGAAATGGGAACAGTGTTCTGCAATGCGTCATGCGGAATCAATCACCTATGCTCATGAAAATTTTCGTCCTTACATCATAAAAGATGGTATAAATCCAAGTAAATTACATTTTGTTACAAATGGGGCAAATTCAAAAATTTTTACTTTCAAAGGAAAAAGAAAAACACTTTCAGATGCCAATTTAAATTTGATATATGCTGGAGGAATTCTGCATTATCATGATTTTCCAAAATGGATCGAAGTAATGAGATATCTACAAAAAGAAAATGCAGATGTCCATCTAACCATTATAGGTACAGGAAATGACTCAAAAAGAGTAGAAAGTAAGATAAAAGCTTATCATCTCTCTAATATTACATTTTATAATGAAAAAATTGATCAAAAAGAATTGGCTGATTATATTAGAGGAGCTGATTATGCTTTAGCTAGTATCAATTCAAATCTCACATTCTTTTATAATGTAAACATTTTAACAAAGATTTTTGAGGCCTTGTCATGTGGTGTGCCCTTTTTATCTTTTGCAGGTGATGCAACAGACGTTTTCAGTAGACAGTTCAATTTATGTAAGAATTGGAGAACAAAAGATGAATTCAATTTCGAGAAAATAAGTCAAACAATAGCAAATTTACCATCACCAACAATAAGCCAACGACAGACCATTTCAAAAAGAGCACATGCTATATTTTCATTTAAAATCATTGCAAGCAAATTCAAAAAAATCTTAGAACAGTCACTCAGAAACTATATCAAGACAAAGTAGAAATATTATGCTAATGCATCACTCATTTTTTGATTAATCTCTTCAAGTATGCTTTTATCCAGAGATCAGCATCCAGCTTCGATATGTATCAGATCAATATTCAAAGTTTAAATAATTCATAGATCTATCAGCTTGTTATGACCAATTTAATAACATCAAACGCCTCTGCATACTTTGAGTGTATTTGAGTGCCACATGTCCGAACAATGCTCCATTGAAAGTCCTCTTGAAAGTAATTTCTAACTTTTTGAGATTTAAAACACATAAGAGCCTTTATCTTTTGCTACCTTTTGCGACTCCTGGTGAATTCAATAAATTATGGAAGAAAAAGTTTGGAAATCATCAATAGATGATATCAATTTCTCAAGATCATTTTTTTCTTTCTGGGAAGTAGCCCATGCATGTGGATGAGTTAGAACTACAAATGTTTTACCAGTAGATGCTTTCTCAAGCAACCAATCAATAGAATATTTGGAAATATCACGATAATTTTCATTAAGCCAGAAAGCCCCAGGAAAAACCTGTAGGTTATTCATTTTGATTAGGTTTGAGCTTGGGGTTTCATCATTTCCAGAAAAATATTTAAAATCCACTTCTTGACCAAATTGTGTTAATGAATCCAAATTGTATTTCGCAGTATGATATTTTGATAGCTTACGTTTACCTGATCCATGTTTTGAAAACCCTAATATTGATGTTGTAAGATTTTTCGATAAAATTCGAAGATCTGACTTAAAATTCTTTAATGAGGAAGTTCTTTCTGCATGATAAGCTATCTCATGTTTTGCCTTGAGTAATGATTGTTGAAGTTGTTTAGAAGGTCTTGTTTGAACCAAAAAAAACCAACTGGCTGGAACTTGAGCCATTTCAAGCCGTTCAAAGAGTTTATTTGCATAGTTTAAATAACCTAAAATGCTGTATCGAATCGGGAGTCTTCTGAAATTTATGGAAAAATAATTCAAAACTTTTTTAGGAAATGTATTCCACCCATAAGGATTGTCAACATCAATTCGTAATATAATAGGCATTTTCTTTCTCCTATTTAATGATATTAGTAATTAATTACCTTCTATCTCTTTTTGGGCCTTAGAGAATGCTTTTTTGAATATTGCTCTCGCAGATAAAAGTAATTGCCAACTAAGTGGGGTGAGATCCCCTTTTCTTATGTCAGTGCTGTCTTTCTGAGCCAATAATTGCAAATATGCTCCAAATGATTTTATCTTAAAAGGAGAATCTAATACATGATTGATCCCCATTGGAAAGGGCCATCCATGAAGCTTGCCTTGTTGATAGCTAAATTGAGAAGGAATGTCTTCTTCTAAAGCTATTCTATAAAGTAAATATGGGAAATTTTGGCCGGCAGAGATAGATAATCCAAGTGTTCCCCAAAATTTTGGATTGACCTCAAGTAAATGAGGCTTACCATCTTTATTCAGTTTAAACTCCACCATTGCTACACCGTGCCACTTGAAGTGAGACATTAACTTCTTAGTGTATTGTACTAGTTCAGGGAAATTAACTGTCACATTCAAAGCACCAGACCCCCCATTCACAGGATAGCAAAGAACCCTTTTTTGAACAGTAACAGCTCGCATCCGACCCTTAGCAAATAGAACTAATACGTCATAAATCTCACCAGGTAAAAACTCTTGAAGTATAGGCTTAGAATAATCGATTATATCCTCTGAAGAGGAATATTTTTCTCTTGAAAGGTGAGAAAATGACTTTAAAATCCTTTCTAAGTCTGTTTTTGAATGAGCGTATTTGACTTGAACAGTACCGCTACCTTTTCGTGCTTTCACAACTAAGGGAAATTTTAAAACTTTAGAATAAGACAAGGCCTCCTTTAATGAAGTAACAATAAATGTTTGAGGTGTGGGGATATTTAATTTGGTAGCAGTTTCTAAAGCACTATGTTTGTCATGAGCTTGAACATATTTGTCGTAATTTACAACTGGAACTGTAGTGAATTTTTCAAATTCTTCTTTAAATTTTGAAACTAAGGTAAAAGTATCTGTTCCTACAGGCATTAAAACATCGATTGTATTCTTTCGAAGATAGGTGAGTAAAAATTTTCTAAATTTATCAGGAGCCCTTCTGGGAGGGGGATATTGAATTCTAGCATTAGGTAATTTTGAAAAAAACCCCAAACTGTATCTACTCTGTCCCCCCATATTAACTTCCACATTATTTGACACTAGTGCTCTTAAAGCAGCCAAACTATTCTTGTACTCTGCGTTTGTGAGGAAAACAGTCATTATTATGAAATACTCCGTATATGTATGGAAAAGTCAAGGGGTATTTAAAATCGAAATCAATGTTATTAGACACCTTCTTTAAATGAAATCCTGGTTTATTTTTCCCCGATGTAAGATTTCTCTTAATCTATCTCTTATATTGACTTCATCTATGTACAATTTTATTTTGACTTATACTCTTTTGAACTTCTTCCTCTAAAAGATTAAGTACTTGGTTTCGGATGTTTAAATAATCATTACTCTGATAATCGCGGGGTCGTGGAATATCTACATCGATGATTCCTTTAATTTTTCCAGGTCTACTTGTCATTATAAATATCCTGTCAGCAAGAAAAACGGCCTCTATCACAGAATGAGTCACAAATACAACTGTTTTTCTCACTTCTTCTTTTTCAATCTCCAACCACAGTCGAATTAACTCTTGCTGCATAATTTTCCGTGTTTGTGCATCAATAGAACCAAATGGTTCATCCATGAGTAAAACATCGGGATGATAGGCCAAAGCTCGTGCAATAGCAACACGTTGTTTCATACCACCTGAAAGAGTGTGTGGATACGCTTTTTCAAAGCCTGATAATCCTACTAAATCAATATAATGTTGAGCTTGTTGTTCAGCTTCATCTTTTTTAATTCCTGCTCGTTCGAGACCAAAAGTGACGTTACCCATCACAGTTCTCCATGGAAAAAGAGCGTACTCCTGAAATACTATACCACGATCTGGGCCTGGTTTTGTTATAGGACATCCTTTTAGCAAGATTTCCCCATTCGTAGGTTTTTCAAATCCTGCTAACATGTAGAGGAAAGTTGATTTGCCACAGCCACTTGGTCCAACAATAACGTTGAAATCTCCTGCTTTCATTGTTAGATTTAGGCCTTCAAGAGCAAGCACCGAATTCTTCCCATCAACGAAGATTTTACTGACATTAACAGCCTTAATCTCTGAATTGCCTTTGTGCTGATTCATTCCTTATACACTCCGCTTTTCCACCATACCCCATTTTTCTACAGTTGTTTGTTCGAGAGGGCGCATTAACAAACGATCCATAATCAGTCCACCTGCAGCAATAATAATTAGCCCTGTAAACATAACATCAAGCTGAAAACCCCAACGGGCGGCATAAATCAGGTGCCCAATCCCCATAGAAATGCCCGCAAGCATCTCAGCTCCGACCAAGGCTCTCCAAGAATATCCTACTGCTAATCGCAGTCCAGTTATCGTGGAAAGTAAAGACGATGGCAAGAGAACTTCGAAATAAATATCTACCTTTCCTGCTCCCATTATTTCTGCCGCACGAATTAATTGAGGATCGGTACCACGAATTCCATTTAGTGTGTTATATACTATTGGAAAAAAACATCCTAGGAAGATTGCTATAATTATTGTTTCATCTCCCAAACCAATAATTATTAGGAGCAATGGTACCCAAGCCAATGTTGGGACAGAAATTAACAATCCAAGTATAGGGTTTAGTACATTATAGAATGTTCGATTTAATCCCATAATTGTACCAACCATGATTCCAAATCCCACCCCAATCGAATAGCCCATGAAAATGTGAAACAAACTACGTATTAGATGCTCTATTAATGAAGGGTGTCTATTTACTAGTAAATCAAGAAATGTTGTGCAAATTTTTGATGGGGGAGGGAAAAGAAGGGGGTCTAAGGCAAAATTACTTAGTATTTTAGCCACTTCTTGAATGAATGGAGGAAGGTGATCTAGTGTTTCAGTTAAACAATATAATATAACGAGGAATTCCCAAACAATTCCAATAATGACGAATGGAATCGAAAATTCGAGAATTTGTCTTAAGCGTTTATTTAAATTGTTATTTTTATCCATGAAGCACACCTATATCGACCATTCCCCATTTTTCTATTGTATTTTTTTCGATATATCGAATCCCTAGTTCGATAGTAAAATAAATTAAAGCTAAGACCATTATACCCCCGTAAATTTTATAAGGCTGTAAAAACTCCCTTGCAGTGAAAATCATCACCCCCAGGCCAGTCAACGTACCAGCTATCAACTCCACTGCAATGATTGTGCGCCAACCTCGTGCCAATCCCAGTTTAAATCCTGTAAAAAGAAATGGAAAAGAGTGAGGGAGTAGAACGTGAAGTAATAATCCTCGATTTGTAGCCCCCATAGATTGAGAAGCCCAAATCATTTTTTGATCAATAGACGCTGTAGCAGCGCTAACATTTTGAACAATTGGAAAAAAAGCTGCAATAAGACCTACAACAAGTAGCGTTGGGTCACCAAAACCTAACCAAACCAAGAATATAGGAGCCCATGCAATTCCAGGGATAGGCATCATCATGGTAATTATAGGGTCTAGAAACTTTCGAACATACTGATTTGAACCCATCATTAGTCCTGTTATAATGCCAATTACTCCAGCTAGGATGAAAGAGATTATTAGCCGGTTTAAACTTGCAATAATATCAACAACAAGAATACCTAGATTCATTTCTAAATTAACAATTGGGATAGGAATACTAACGACGTCAATTACCAACATTTTGTAGATTGAGGTGAAAATTAGAGAGGGTTTTGAGAATAAAGCAGGATTCAAAATCCTCATGGAGGAAAGAAGTTCCCAGCATAATAGTACTATAATTATAGGTAGACTCGATTGTAATGCTTGTTTTATTGCAGTTTTATTAACCAATTCAATCATCAAAGCGTTTTGAAATATTATTTAAATATGGTAACAGAATTCTCTTAACTAAAAACAAAAAAATCAAAAATGGGAAGGAAGAGAAAAGAGACTTTTCTCATTTTAGGAGATACAACACGATTTAATTTCAACCAGAAAATTAACCATTGCTGCTTGGATTTCTTGAAGTAAAGAATAGAACATTGATGCTTCTAATCGTAAGGAAGAACGTGCAAGGCCGTGTTTTATTGCAATCTTTGCAGCAAGATCAAGTGGATTTGCAAGTGTTAATTTCGCAATTGAGACTTTTTCTTGTAATTCTTTTGCTGCTTCGATAAATGATCGGTTGTAGTTTAGTGTTGGTATAGTATCGATTAAGGGAGGATCAAGCTCATTCTTTAGAAAGTTAGCGGTTGCTAGAATATCATCAATAATCGTCGTATTGAAGTCTACTGTATAATCTATTCTTTGAAACAGATCCTCAAAAGCTACTGCGGATACTGCACTTCCATATTCAGAAGCCGCGTCTGCAGCATAATCTGCTGCTGTTGATCTATTATTTTTAATCATATCTAGCTTGTCTAAATGAGCAGCTAAGAATGAGATAAGAATATCAGGATTTTCTGCTGCATAGCTTTTAGTAGTATGGAGTGAGACTGGAACTAATGCTACATCCCCGTATGATCGGAGAAGTTTTCCTATACCTTGATCAACTGCAATTGCAGGAGTTGGTTCCCACGCTGTAAACGCAGCTATCTGATCAGCTTGTAACGCTGCAGCCATATCTGCTACATCCATTGATTGCCAATCAAAGTCATCAAAGGAAAGTCCCAAGCCATCAGGGTCATCTGCAAAGTAACGCCGCATGATCGTGTCTGCACCTGTTCCAGCACGGTACCCAATTCGTTCCCCTTCAAGCTCTGTCCAGGAAGTGATTGATGAATCAGCTGGAATAACAGTCGAATACCGATCCCCACGTTGTAATGTTCCTATAATTAGTGGTTCAATATTCCCACCTTCTGCAGCAGCATTAAAAAGTGAAATCGTCTTTGTATCTGATCCACAGTTCACATCGACTTTTCTAGACAAAAGAGCTTCATTATTCTCAGCCCCAGAAGCAAAGAGGGTATGTGTGACATTCAAATGGTATTTTTCCCAAAGGTCTGGATAACCTTTCAGGAGAAATTCACCAGGATAATATTGTCCACCATAGCGAATTCGCGCGAATTCTTCAGGTGGTTCTGGTTCTGGAGGTGAATATATCATTAACCCCACAATGCCGACAGCTACGACAACAATAGCCCCTAGGACTACAGCTCCTATTATCATACGTTGTTCCATATTAATCACATGTAAAACTTGATTGGCTATTAATTAAAAAAGATTGCCTTTTGTGGTAATTATTCTTCCATATGAGGGAAATAATAAGTGTTAATTTATCCTTTAAGATAAAGTTTTGGCCAAGATATTCAGCATTAGTATAATCTTGATCATTGATGGGAATATAATCTATAAATAACCAATTTCTTGACCTTTTACATCTCTTAAGCTAATAATACTATTATTGTTATATTTATTTATCTTTTTTGCCAAAAATTGTCTGTTTTTTTGTTCATTTAGATAAACAAATTATACTTTTTGGAAAGTCTTAAGAATCATTTTGAATATCATCATCATTGAGACTTATCAGTCATTTCCTAAGACTTGGAGAGTAATGTTCAATGACCCTTCCCAAAAACATCGCTATTCAACATAAATTGATACCTGATGCAAACATTTATGATATTTTACCTAAAAAGATCGTAAATGCTAAAAAAATTATCGCAGATGCTATTGTTCAATTTGGTAAAAATTTAGCTGTTGCTTGTAGCTTCGGTAAGGACAGTATGGTTGTTGTACACCTGGCTTTACAAGTAGATCCTACCATAAATATCTTTACAGTCATGACTCCTTTTAAGCCCAAGGAAACTTTTGAATATAAGGATGAGATGATTACCAAATATCACCTCAACATCACTGAATATATATCTTCTACCTATGTTGATCCCAGCCTTCCTAAGACTGATCCTGATGAATGTTGTCGTATTCTAAAAGTGGAGCCGACCAAACAAGCAGTTAAAACCCTTGACGCATGGATTTGTGGATTAAGAAACACGGAAGGCAGAACTCGGAAGGATTATAAGACTTATGAGAAAAAAAATGGCTTAACAAAGATAAATCCAATTTTAGATTGGACTGAACTTGATATTTGGCGTTATATGGCGATTAATGAAATCCCTGTCCATCCATTTTACGCTCGAGGCTACAGAAGTCTTGGATGTGAGCCCTGTACTTCTTTAGTTAATGATACAGGATTAGAGCGAGAAGGAAGATGGATTGGAACTAGTAAATGTGGCGGAGAATGTGGTATTCATACTAAACCATTGAAATAATTTACGTGATTGTATTGAAATATTCACTTGTTTGTTCTTCTTGTGGTCGGAATTTTAGTGACCACTATTTGCAGGTCTGTAATCATGACGCGGGTCTCGTTCGGACTGTATATAAGAATCAAAAATTAAGAGTAAAGCCAGTTAAAGGGATTTGGAAGTTTGAGGAGTGGTTACCAACCCATCAATCTTTATCTCCTAATGGAGAGATCAAAATATTCAGAAGTGAGGGGCTAAGTCGAGAATTAGGACTCAGGAATCTTTTTATTGCATTTAATGGATACTTTCCAGAGAGGAAGGCTTCATTAAAAACAGGAACTTTCAAAGAACTAGAAGCCCCTCCTACTATAGCCCGAGCATTTGATAAGAACATCAATAGTCTTTGTATTGCATCAGCAGGAAACACAGCAAGGTCTTTTGCTTACTTATCTGCATTGACAAATTTCAACCTGGTCATTATTGTCCCTTCAGGAGCTGAAGAACATATATGGATTCCTACTAATCGTGATTCAACAAATGTACGATTAATTGCATTAGGTGAAAATACAGATTATTTTGATGCTATTTCATTTGCGAATAAATTTGCTACTCTCTCAAAAATTACTAATGAAGGAGGAGCACACAATGTTGCACGACGGGATGGAATGGGTATCGTTCTGTTAGAAACAGCAGTCCATCTTGGCCGACTCCCTGATCATTATATTCAAGCTGTTGGGAGTGGTACTGGTGGAATCGCTGCTTATGAATCCTCATTGAGATTAATTCAAGATGGCCGTTTCGGCTCTAAATTACCAAAATTGCAATTGATTCAAAATTTACCTTTCACTCCTATGGTTGATGCTTGGAAACAAAATAGTCGCCAACTGTTTCTTGATCAAATAGACGAAAAAGATATTTTGAAAAATATCAGTGAGATTTCTGCTAAGGTTTTATCAAATAGACACCCTCCATATTCTGTTCTTGGAGGTGTTTTCGATTGTTTAAAAGCCACAAATGGTGATATGCATGGTGTTACTAATCAAGAAGCTTTTTCGGCTGGAAAACTCTTTGAAGACACAGAAGGTATAGATATTGTTCCTGCTGCCGCTGTTGGAGTTGCAGGCCTGATAAAACTAACTGAAGAAGAAAAAGTTGGTCTTGATGAGATAGTTTTACTTAATGTAACAGGGGGAGGTCTTAAACGGATTCATGAAGATTTCCCAATTCAACATATTAACCCGGAAATAATCGGGAAAGAACCAGAAGAAACATATTCAGAATTTCAGGAAATCTCTGTAGTATCAACGTAACCAAACGCTTCCTCAACTAATTGATCCGAATTAATACATGCCATAACATTCAGGCTTATCTGGAAAATTGAATGTATAATGCTCAGGTGTCAAATGTTGGCTTTTGAACAAATGTTTCTCACAACTTTACGACGTGCAGGGGTTGATGTTGTCCTAACAAATCCTTGTGCGAGAATTAAGGAAGTTTTAAAGCTTCTAGAACAAGAATCAGCTTTTGATGTAATTCAATTACCCCGAGAAGATCTAGGGATTGGAATAGCTGGAGGGGCATTTTTAGCAGGAAGGAAACCTATTCTCCTTATTCAAAGCACTGGTTTAGGGAATCTATTGAATTCTCTGGCATCTTTGACTTTAACATACCGATTCCCTCTTCCAATATTCTGTAGTTGGCGTGGAGTGATAGATGAACCTATTGAAGCCCAAAAACGTTTTGGTGGGGCAATATCAGACATTTTTAAAGCTATGAGAGTTTCTGTTCATCATATTAAGAATCAAGACCAAATTTCAACAATAGAAAAAAACCTAATTGCTTCATACACAGAAAAAGCCGTTCATGTATTCCTTCTTTCTCCAAGAATTTGGACGAAAGGATTGATTATAGAGCATTCTATTAAACCACGGAAACCTACTTTTTCTAGAGAAATAAAATCCGACAAAGCTTCATCTTCGCTCTCCCTGACACGATATCAGGCAATTCAAGAAATTATTAAACAGATTCCTAATGAAGTGGCTCTTATTTCAAATATTGGCTTTCCCTCAAAAGAACTCTACAATATTAAAGACAGACCTGGGAATTTTTATATGACTGGAAGTTTTGGCCAAGTTTCCGCCATCGGGTTTGGGATATCTCGATATACCACGAAGCAAGTTATGGTTCTCGATGGTGATGGTTCTATCCTTATGAATCTTTCAATTCTTCCCATGGTTGCTCACTATGGAGCAAAAAATCTGACCATAATTTGTCTTGACAATGGTACGTATGGTTCGACTGGTGATCAACCAACCCTGAGTTGGAGTGGAGTTAATCTTGAGATTGTTGCCAAAAGCTTTGGTATAACAAAAACTTGTACTGTTTATTCTGAAGAAGAGATGAAAAAAGTATTATTGGAACGGAATAAATACCAATTTATCCTTGTGAAAATCAAACCTGGTAATGCAAAGGTTCGGCCAATCCAAATATCAAACCAAAATATAAGTCGTCGTTTTTCACACTGGTTATTAAGTTAAGAAAAACATGCTAAATTTTTAACAGATATATCCCATCTATTCACCAATTTTTGTGACTGCCTCAACAAGTGCTTTCTGCAATTGATCACGGTTAAAACGTAACCCAATGACTGGTATCCGAACCACACGGTTAAGTGTATTTGCCGCAATTGGTCCACAAATCAGGGCAACACAACCATCATTTTCTGCTCGTATTCCCTGAATAATTTCTTCCTCAATGGTTGCTGCAGGATATTCGGCCATCACAAATGAACGATCCCCTATAGAGATTGTTGATTCAATTTCTTGTAAGGCATATCTTGCAGTTATTATGCCTACAGCTGGTGACTCGTGAGGGCGAACTTCTAATCTTCTCAATGCTGTAATTATATTTTCTAACGTTGATACTCGGATGTCAAAAGATTTTACTGAAGAAATCTTGTATAATGTTCCTTCTGGGATGTTTGCTTCTTTTGCAAACTCCTTTAATGACAATTTAAAGTAGTCTATTGCCTCTTTTATCAACTTATCTTGACTTTTAGGAGATAAAACAAAATTGATTAGAAATTCTTCCCAATATGGTCGCGAACCAAGCTGCCGCTCCATCAATATCATCTCTCTAGTGTTCTTCTAGTTGTTTCTGCTATAATTATTCCTGCTGTTTTGGATCATTATTTCTTTTGGATTTTACAGGTATAAGAGCGTTTAACATCTTTCTTGGTGTAGTAACTAATTGGTATTTGAATAAAAACTTTCGTGTCTTTTTTTGCCGGTGAGAAAGATTGAACTGTGATCCACTTGAAAAAAAACCTGCGATAAGGCGTACAGCAGATCTGATACCGAATTTTTGGCTTATAATAAATCGAAATCCTCTTAGGATGACAATTACTGGATTATATCCCATTGCGCGCATTCCCTGGCCCCAGTCGTAGAAATCTACTGTTCCCTCCCCTTTACGAGATTCATGGGATTTAATATCTGAGAAACTTCGGACTTTGAGGCCTACTCTTAAACACTCGAACTGACATTGTGATTCCCATCCATAAGAAACTGGATATTTCTCTCCATACCATTTCCAAAAGCGTGCATCAAACATTCTTCCCGACCCCCGAGCATGATCAGGATTCATAGGCTCGTAAGTAGGATGACCTGAAGCTATTGCTAATTTGGAATTCTCTGCAAATTTTTTAAGTAATTTTTCAATATACCTTTTTTCTAATTGTGTGTCGGCTCCAATCACTAATATATAATCATATTGTTCTTTACAGGCTTTCTCAAACCCTCTATTGAAAGTTTCAGCAATCTTTGGCTTTCCTACTAAGCTATCCCCGCCTATCCGCTCCGAACGTTCCACAATTTCCAACTTAAACGTCATTGGCTTATAATTTTTGAGTAACACCAGAGTATCGTCATTAGAGCCATCGTCAACTACAACAACGTATGCAGGTGGATGTGTTTGCCTATCCAACGATTTTAATGTTGGTAGAATGTGTTTTTCTTCATTTCGGGCTGGAATCACAACATTAACTGCTTTTTTTTGAATTTCATCCTCTGACTGGCTAGAAATCACCTTTTTCATCAAAGAAACCTTAAAATTGCAATTTGAATGCATATCCAAATGAATCTAGTAAAAAATGTTACTAAAACTTAGGAAAGCATATGTTAACGTATTTATTATTAATGTCATCTTCCCTATTACTAATATTAAGATTTTTACGATCCTTTAGATAATTGGTGGTTTTTTCTCAGATTGAAGGTATTAGCTCTCAGGGTTCTTGCGTGGGATATTACAGCCCGACTTCCTCAACGGATCGATTTCATAAAAGATCGAATCTCTGAATCTGTTGACTACTCAGAAATTCATATTTCACCTGTTCATGCCCTCGGATATTATCTAGGATATATTATAAGTTTCATTTTAACTGTTCCACGCCTCTTAAGAAGAAATTATGATATTCTTCTTGTCGAGAACGCTTACTTAGCAGTTTTTGGGATAATTTCTAGGCTTTCTGGTAAAAAAGTCATAGCTGAATATGTAGATTATTATCCAGATATGCTCCATCGAATATATCGCACGAGAAGATTCCGGTATTTTGTAGCCTTTATGCTTTGTAGTATTTTTTCAAGATTCGTTAACTTAGTTATTGTTGAAACACAATTAAGTAAGCAGATGGTCATTTCACTTGGAATTAATGGCAACAAGGTACGTATAATTAGCCAATCTCCTGATTTGTCAGTAATAAAACCTAGTGATAAGAAAGAAATTCTACAGAAATATGGTATCACTCCTAATGAATTTGTGGTTGGTTATCTTGGTAAATTCGCAGATCATTATGGTTTGGAATCTATTCCAGCTGCAACAGCAATTGCGCAAGAAAAGACTAAGAGAGATTTAGTTCTCCTTATGGTAGGTGATGGAGAGTTTTTTTCTAACATTAAAGAAATGACAGGCCGTTTGGATCTAAAAAAATCGATTTTCCCAGGGCGGGTTCCATTCCAAGAGGTATCAAAATACTACTCTTCTTTTGACGTCCTCCTTTATACACCGAATACCGCTTCAGGGATTAAACTAGCTGAAGCCATGGTGATTGGTGTTCCTGTTATCGTAGGGGGTGGTTACGCCACTGAATTTATTGAAGATGGAATTACTGGTTTCATAGCGAAAACACGAACACCTAAAGCTTATGCTGAAAAGATAATTGAAATAGAAGGCTGGAAAGAAAATGATCTTTTAGAGTTATCTAAAAGAATACAATCCTATGCATACAAGCGGTTTGTGCTTTCCTATAAAAGATATCTTTCCGTTTTTAACGAAGTTATATTTTCATGAGAACGTTTGAATTATTCTTCATCTCAAGCTGTTACTAGCTTTGATGAATTTCTACCTAATCTCTGGGTGATTAACAGGAGGAAAATTAAACCCAAGGTGACGCCAAACCATAGAGTAGTCACTCTTATGAGAATTACCAAAGCTCCAGCAGTCGAAAGTTTTTCAATTTCTAAGAGATTAAAGAGAAAAAGCTCCATACTTCCCTCCATTACTCCTAGTCCACCTGGAAGGAATGATATTGCCCCAAGTAGAGATGATGTTGCATAAATAAAAATTGAGGCTTCAAACGTAATAGCTATCCCCAAACTTCGAGCTAAAAGGAAAAAACCAACACCCTCACACGCCCATCCTATGATTCCTAATAATAATGCTCCTAAAAACACATCATAATGAAAAGTGACTACCACATCTGAGCGAAATTTATCAATTTTCTGTCCAATCCCAGACCAAGGCTCTAAACGGAAGATCCAACTGAAAATATTGTAAAATGGATCGAACAAGAAGATTACAACTCCAATGAGAATCCCAAGCAATATTATTAGCAATATTGGCAAAAAATCAACTGATTGTTGAAATCCCAAGACCAATGTCCCCATCAGTGCCAGTATTGTCACAGCTAGTAAGTCTATTAATCGTTCTGAGAATGTGGAAGCCAGACCTTTTGAAAGATCCACAGAGCTTGTTTTCTGAAGAAAAAAAGCCCTAATAGCCTCACCAACTTTCGCGGGAGTTATTGAAAGACTTAGACCAGCGAAAAATATCAAAAAATTATCCTTGAGCGGGATATCAAGTTCTAGACTACGTGTGAATAGAACCCATTTGAAAAATCTACAAAAATAGTTACTCAAGCTTAGAAGTACTGCTAGTATAACCACCATCAGATCAACATTGATTATTTGGTGTATCAAATCCTCCCAATCACTGAATATCATTATAATAAGATAAACGAATATTGCCAGTATTATGGCAAATACAAAGGAACGAAAATTTAATACCTGGGGTAAAGTTTCTTGTTTTGGCCTTTCCATTTAGAAAACCATGAATTCGACTCAAATCACAGTGTGAGACTAGTTAATATACCGATAGATAATTTAAATTAGGATCTTTTGTTAGTTTCTCTGTTATCAGCTTAATATCACGAGCTCTCTTTTTATGACAGACAAATACACAATCTTCAGTGTTGACTACCACTATATCTGAAATTCCTAATGTGATAACTGGTTTTTCTCCAAAAACAACACAGTTTTCCACATTCAGGCCTAAAAACTTCCCCTGGATTACATTTCCATTGGAATCTGGTTCTAGTATACGATCTAATGAATCCCAAGTACCAATATCATCCCAATGGAAATCTCCCTTAACTACGACTAAGTCGGATGTCTTTTCCATAACACCATAATCAATGGATACTTTAGGGAGGGGATTGAAGGCTTTATATGCCTCAGTTTCATCAAAATCTGTTTCCTTTATTCTTTCAAGAGCTTGATGTAAAGTGGGCATGTGTTGGCGTATTTTTTGGTATAAAATTGAAGGTTTAACAATAAACATGCCAGAATTCCATAAATACCCACGATCAATATATTTTTGTGCTTGGCCCTCATCAGGCTTCTCCTTAAAGCTCTTAACTTCAAATGTAGGAATTGAAGTCTGATTAAGCCTGTTTCCTGGATTAATGTACCCAAAGCGAGTCTCGATTCGATTTGGTTTTATACCAATAGTAACAATTTTTCCTTTTTCAGCGTGTTGAACTGCGATTGCTATAACTTCTTTGAAGTGATTTATGTCTGGAATGTGATAATCTGCTCCCATAAAAAGTGTAACTTCATCATTCTTCTCAGAAAGCAGATGTACACATGCAAGCCCCATTCCAGCTGCAGAGTCTCGACCAATTGGTTCTATAACCATTCGAGCTTGAGGTAATTGTTTTTGGATTAACGATGTTAGTTCTTTTCTAGTTGATACAATGATTTTCTCTTCTCCTGCTATTTCACTAGCAATGTCAAAGGTTCGCTGAATCAGAGACTGTTTTCCATCGAGAGAGATGAATTGCTTAGGCTGATTTAACCGGGATATCGGCCACAAACGTTCCCCTCCTCCTCCAGCTAAGATAACAATGAAAACCATACAGACTGCCTCAATCGTAGAGAATGAATAAGCTTTTGTCAATAGATATAATTACATTGTCAAAGATCACTGAGGATTAATATAATCAGTCTTTATGGCTCTTTGGTAGTATATTTTTTAATTAGTTTGACTAGTTCTTTTGTACTAAATGGTTTCGTGAGATACTCTTCAGCTCCAGCTTCTAGTCCAAGCTTTATATCATGATTCAATACTTTGGCAGAAAAAATAATAATTGGAATATGTTTTAATTTGTCATCTTGTTTTATTCTGCGACAAACTTCAAGTCCAGATAATCCTGGCATTCTAATATCTAGAAGTATAAGATCAGGATCCCTTTTTACTAGTTCTAATGCTTCCTTACCATTTGTTGCGTTCCAAGCTATATAATTTTCATGTTCTAGAATAGTACTTAGCATCTCAAGTGTATCTTCTTCATCATCGACAACCAGGATGGTTTTTTTCTCAACGGACATGTTTAAACCTGAATGAAAGGGATTCTCGATGCCGTTAATGGATTATAAGCACCCTTTATAAGCTCTGTATTAGTGCAAGCTGAATTAGAATATGTGAATTTCTTATCGTAAAAGGTTATACAGTGTCCCCCGCTCGCGTGGAGTTCTTTGTAGTTGTTGAATAGCGGATCGGAATTTCTCTGGTGTAATAAATTGCCCAAATGACCCTCCTGCTGATCGAGTTATATTCTCCTCGAATAATGTTCCTCCAAAATCATTGCACCCAGTTGTTAATGTAATTTGGGCCATTGGAAATCCTAATTTTACCCAAGATGTTTGTATATTCTTAAAAAATTCTCCCAAATATAATCGAGAAACCGCATAAAATTTCATATAATCTAAGCCAGTTAATTTATTGATTTGAGAAGAAAAATTCGTCATTAATCGGGTATTTTTCCCAATAAATGGGAGAGGAATAAATTCGGTAAAACCTTGCGTTTCCTCTTGGATCTTTTTTAATACTGAAAAGTGATGAATCCAATGGTTAAAATTTTCAATATGTCCAAAAAGAATTGTTGCGGTTGTTGGGATCCTTAACTGATGACTTAATTCGATAATATGAATCCATTCAGCACTGCTGATTTTTTGAGGGCATATTATTTGGCGAATGTTATCATCAAGAATCTCTGCAGCAGTGCCAGGTATAGAATCTAAACCGTTATGTTTGAACTCCCGCAAGACTACTTCAATATCTTCACCTATAGAATGAGCGGCATGAGCAATCTCTTGAGGGGAAAACGCATGGATGTGAAGACTGGGATCTATTTCTTTAATATTGCGAAGGATTTCAAGATAAGTTTCAAAGGTAACCTTTGGATGAACCCCGCCCTGAACACAGACCTCTGTGATACGATAGGGACGAGTTTCTTCGATCTTTTTACGTAAAGTGTCGAAAGAGATATCGAAATATCCATCTTTTGAATCAGAGGGGACTGAGTAAGCACAAAAAAGACAATTATTAACGCAAATATTAGTAAAATTAATATTGCGATTTACTACATATGTGATAACTGATCCTGTTTGACGTTCCCTGATTATGTCAGCTACTTGGCCTAATAGAAGGATTTCCCGTCCTTGCGCGGAAAATAATATTTCTAATTCATCAGAAGTTGGCTTTTGGTCATCCAATGCGCGTTTAAGGATATGTCGGAGTTCTTTCTTTCCAATATGAAGGTTAATCTCTTCTAGATCAGTCTTATGCACCGTCTTCCATAACCATCCTTGTTTAGGGGATTATTTGCTTTATTAACTCATAAATTTGTGGTGAAAGCCATTCTAAATTAATGTAACGAGGATAAACAGGGAGTCTTTCCTGTAATCGATATCCTGCTTCTTGTGTTATTTTCTCTAAATTAGAAATTAAAGGCCAAGCGTGATCTGGATTAATATAATCAGTGGTGACTGGAGATATTCCTCCCCAATCAGACATTCCAGCTATTATAAAACGATGTTCACTACCTTTTACAAGATTTGGTGGAATTTGTAATGATATTTCAGGAGGAAGGATGTGACGTGCTACAATTAAGATTTTTTCCATTAATTCCATTGAGGGAGAGGAAGAACTTGCCATTAAACTACCTTCTTGGGGGTGAAAATTTTGGATTATCACTTCTTGAAGGTGTTGATACTCTTGGTGGACTTTTTTCAAGGCAAGAAGACTATCTACTGTTTCTTCTAAAGACTCTCCAATTCCAATTAATATTCCACTTGTGAAGGGGATTTTTTGTTTACCTGCTGAAGTTATGGTTCGCATTCTCTCTTTCGGGCTTTTATCAGGAGATTGATCATGAGGTAGGCCCAAGTGTGTTAATCTTGAGCTTATTGTTTCAAGCATTAATCCTATACTAGCAGATACCTCACGTAATTGGCCAAGTTCATCGAAAGTCAAAGTTCCAGCGTTAACATGAGGTAATAGGTCATATTTCAACGCTTTCTCAGCAATGGAATAGGTATATTCTATTGTAGAGTCAAAACTGTGTGTTTTTAACCACTTTTTTGCATTAGGATATTTCTTCTCAGGCTTGTCCCCCATTGTTATTAAGACTTCTGTTATATTAAAAAGCTTCGCTCTAGCAAATATCGCTTCTATTTTTTCTGGTTTCATATATTCCTGGCCTTTAGGCACCATTGATTTACGAAACCCACAATAATGACATGCATTTCTACAAAGAAATGTTAAAGGAATAAAAACATTGGTTGTGAATGTTATTTGGCGTTGAAAAACTTTAGTGGCAATAGATTGAGCGGATTTCCTCCAGGATTCAATTATATCTGACCTGTTTTGACGTAAAAATTCTACTGCTTGATTTTTTGAAATTTTACTTGAAGGGTTTTTTATAGAAATATTCTTGGTCAAAAAAATGCCTCTTTTTATCAAGCAGCTATCATATCTAACTGTTCTAATATCTTCTGAAAGGGTTCAGGTTTAACGATCGATTTTAGATGTTGTTTCAAATATTTAACATCATTTAATGTATCTAAATCTCGAGCAAAAGGATCAAAAGTAAGTAACTGGAACTTTAGGCCTTTTTTTCTCGCTTCTACCTGATACCGCTCACAACTGTTCCTCCCAAATTGAAATGATAATAAATTTCGTTTTTTTAGATATAGTGCGGCAGTTCCCAAGTTCTTGTCACTTGAGATTGAGGGAACAATCAGCATATCATAATTCTCTGCTTCAGCTATTAATTTGTGAAAAAAAACTTGAGAAATAAATGGTAAATCTGGTAAAATGATTAAGATTGTCTGATCTAGTGGTAATTTTTGAACAGCCTCTGATAATGCCACATTCAAATCGTTTCCGGAGTCACGATAAGTGAATGAAGCTCCTAACTTCTTACTATTGCTTATAACTGATATTGAGGGTGATACAACGCCAAATGGACAAGAAAAAGATATGATAGCTTCGATTGTTCGAAAAAAAGTTAATTCTACTAAACGATCTATCAATGGAGAATATTTAACTGGTATCGCCGCTTTAATTCGTGATTTAGTTTCTGAAAAACCCTTAATTGGAATAAGAATCAATGGTTTAGGGTTTTCCAGCAGTTAAACACCTTCATTTGTTTAAAAATTCAAGATTTCATTTTTTCTAAAAAGGTTTCAATAATCCTTTGAAGATTTCTGGGTTTTTTCTTGCAGCCCTAGCCACAGAAAAATATTGTACACCAGTTGTTAAAATGGCTTGAGCACTTGGGTAATCCACCACTGAATTATTACCTATAATTGGTACGTTTGTTTTTGTTGTATAGAATTTTAATAAGGCTAAATCTGTTCCAATAACTCCTTCCTTATAGGAATCGATATGTAAAAAGTTAATGTGCCATCGTTCAACTTGAGGGATGAGGAAATTCGGATTTATTGCATTTCCGCGAATTTTTAAAGAAATTGAGAAGTTTTCGGATTGGAAAGCTTTTATTATTTCTGAGAGAACCTCAAACCGTTGTAAAAGTCCTTGTCCACCACCAAATTGTATAATTTCAGGTTGGCGGCAATGAGCATTAATCTCAATTGTTGGCTTTACTGGAAGCAGATTTCCAAAATTTCGTGCGAACTTTTTGGCTTCTTCTGAATTATTGAGCCTTAGATTAATGATTAACAGAGATAAATCTGTGATTGTATGTATCTCTTTCAATATCTCTTTATGTTCTTCTCCTTCATGGAGAATAAATTCCTCTCGACCTCTTTGAGCTATTATAGAAGAAGCAAGGATCATTTCTTTTCCAATAGGGAACCCTCCAACAGTGACCATCCCGGCTCCTCCCTCGGTTAAACACTGGTTTGCGAAATCTCCATTAGTTATTCCAGCCATTGCAGCTAAAATACTTGGATTTCTGAAACTTGACATTCATTTACTGTCCATAATTCGTTTAAATAACCTCGACGCGTCACTTTTGGTGTGAATGTAAATATCTTCAAGAATGGGATCGACTCCCATCCCTTTGATAGTATCGGAATAATTTTTGTCTGTTTTATGAATCATAAACGCGTCCAATATATCATGAAATAATTTCACAATCGTTACGGGAGAAACCTCATGTCCCCATGCTTTTAAAAAGGCTGATGTCGGACCCGAAACCGCGTTTGTACCAATAATAGGACTGATTGCAATCCGATATCCAGAAGCTTTTTGTAATGCTTTACGTATTGGATGAAGAGCCAGGATAGGTCCCACTGATGAAATAGGATTACTTGGGCCTATTATAATTGCATCAGCCTTTTTGATGGCTTCTAATACCTGATCAGTAGTTTTTCGTAGATCTCCTTCAAAGAAAACATTCGTAACTTGCGTTTTTCCCTTATATTTAACCCAATATTCCTGTAAGTGTAGTATTTGCTCAGGTGTATGAACTTTCGTCTGAATAGCTTGATCAGCCATCGGTAATACTCGAGATTGGATATCTAAACGCTTTCGAAGAGTTTCTGTCGCCTCCGTAAGATTAAATCCTTGACTTAGTAAATAAGTCCTATATAGGCACAATCCAGCGTCAAAATCCCCTAGATTAAACCAAACATCTTCCTTTAACTGCTTTTTTAGAAAATTTATTAGATTGAAAGTGTCGTCCTTCATCCCCCACCACTTCTCGGTATCAATGAGATTGGTTAACGTCAATAATATACTATCAATGTCAGGTGATACATATAACCCATAGAACTTCCAATCATCTCCTGTATTTCCTATAACCGTAATATTTCGAGCATCAATTACATTAGTAACACCTTGAAGTAATTTTGGTGTTCCAGTTCCCCCTGACAGAAAAACAATATTTGGAGGATTCAATAAATAATCTCCTTAGATGACATAGACCGAATGTGATGTTTTCATTGCGTAAATACTTCCGTTATTTTAATTAAGAGATTTTTCTTTCTACGTCAGATGAATAGGTATGTCCTCTAAAAATGATGAATGGGACTTAATTGTGTTTGGGGAGAATGATAGTATCAATACTCAAACAATTTGGCACGCTGCTAGTTTAGCAAGAAGTAGAGGTATTCAAAAACGTGATTTGGTAATTATTGACTGGCCAAAAGATCCAATTGTCTGTTGTGGGCTCCATCAATCCATTAACCAAGTTGTGGATCTGGAATTTTGTGAAGCAAATGAAATTCCAGTCGTTAGGCGAGCTTGTGGTGGGGGCGCTGTTTTACTCAATTCAAACCAACTTTTTTATAATGTTATCGCCCATATCGACTCAAAAATCGTTCCACGACAGGTAGCAACCTTATATGCTAATCTTCTTAAACCAGTAGTTAATACATATCGTCATTTTAATGTAGATGCTAAGTATCGCCCTGTAAATGATATTTTAGTAAATGGCCGCAAAATATCTGGAAATGGAGCTGCACTCCTTGAAAGCGCGCAAGTATTAGTTGGGAATTTCATACTAGATTTTCCTCGTAAAGAGATGACTCAGATACTAAAAGTACCAAATGAAAAATTTCGTGATAAAGTCTACCAATCCTTAGAAGCTGGACTCACCTCTTTCCTAGATGAACTCGGATTTATACCAAATCGGAATGAAATTATCGACGTTTATACCCACCAACTCGAATCAACTCTAGATATTCATCTGAATCCCACTACACTCAAGCCTGAAACACTCGAATTGATGCAGCAACTAAAAAGCACTTATTTAACTGATGAATGGAAATTTCAGGTATCAAACCGAGGAAAAAACCTTATTCATAAAGTTAAAATCCACGCTTCAAATTATATTGTTGAGGGCGTTCATAAATCAACCGGTGGATTGATTCAGGTGATTTGTGAATTTCAAGGATCAATACTCGTTGACGTTCTAATAAGTGGCGATTTCTGGATATACCCTGATTCAATTCTTCCATTATTGGAGCAACGTCTTCGTAAGGTCGATTTAACAGCGACATCTCTGGAATCATACATCGAATCTTTCTTAACCAGTCATAATTGCGAAAGTCCAGGCACAACAGCAGCAGATCTGGCAAAATCAATTCAGAATGCTTATCAGAATATATCGCGTAGTTCTTAATAGTTTAAAGTCTTTTATGTGAAAAAAAATGCCTTCTGTTTCTACCGCTGATTGGGAGGCTTATGCAAAGAGTACCTCAACTGCTCTCATTCGTGCTCATTATTTCTTCACAGTTTGGCGAAATTATCGCTTCCTTTTACACGGCCTAAATATCCCACAGGGCTCATTATTAGAATTAGGATCCTCCACTGGTATGAATTCCCTCCGACTTTCAAGAAAATACAATTTAAAGCCAACTTTGGTAGATCTATCGAAAAATGCTTTAGCTATGGCGGATCGATTCTATCGTCAATCAAAGATAATACCAATATTAATCCAACAAGATGTAGTAAGATTAACACTGAATAAACAATTTGATTTTGTCCATTCACATGGTTTGTTGGAACATTTTAATCCTTCAGTTCAATCAATTGTCTTCCATAATCATGCTAAATATGTCCATCCAGGTGGTTGGCTTATCTGTTGGGTTCCAACTCCAGATATTCTATATCGCACAAGTCGTTGGTACTTAGAGAACACAGGGCAATGGATATTCGGTTATGAAAAACCACTTTTAATTAAAGAATTTATGTCATTTTTTCATCAAGAAGAGTTACAAATTCGAAAAATTCGTCATCCTCCAGGTTGGTTGGGTATTGCTGCTCAAAAACCTTTTTGAGAAAAGTGGAGTAAAGGCGATTCGCAAAAAGCTGATCTTTCCTAATTACGAGGGACATCTTAATGATTTCAAGTTATAGAGATTATTGGCAAATTCAATACAAACGAGTTTTGAAATATCGGGAGGAATTATGGCAACACATGGAGAAATATGATCTACCTCACGAGCTATTGATTAAACGGCCTAAGGAAAATCTATGGGCAATCGATGAAATCTTTAGGCATGTGCTGGCTTCAGAAGTTGTTTACATACATCAAAATTTCGATTCATCAGCTTCACCAAAAGATTTCGGGGTTGGGGCCCAATGGGTTGGGAACTATGAAATAAAATTAAGTGAGTTGCCCCATTTTACTTTGAATGAGATCAAAATCCTATCGAATAATATACAAGAAAAAACACAACATTATCTTAATGATAGTAAGGAAAAAGATTTTATCAAAGAAGTTAGGGCTCCCTGGGGAGAAGAGTTAACGTTCACTGATTTATTGGAAGCTTTTTACGTCCACGAAGCTTATCATCGGGGGCAAGTTCATTATCTAATGAATCTACTAGGGAACCCTCAAGGAATTAAGAGAAAGAAGCTGATTAGGTAGTCCTATTGTAAGTTTTAATTATTATTGGTACTAACTTGCCTAAATCTCGCGTCTCTGAGCCCCGTTAGTGTAATTATTTTTGGTACAATGGTGTAGCGGTCGAATTTCATTTTAGTTATTATTGGTACTCGGGTCAGATTTCAGGTATTGTTGGTACCTGAGATGGATTCGAAGACTCAAAATTTATCTATTATTGGAACTCGAGATACTACTTTTCCTTGACATTTGTGCGATATTATAGGGGGTGATTCTTCCGAATAAGAGACGTTATTCATATAGATGAATAACTGAGTTAATAGTAGACCGTTACTTTACTTTTTATCTGTATAGAATTTGAATCTAATCTACTGTGAAGATAACTGTCTGTTTGTTTTCAATTTTTGTATAGATATATATTATTAATTTTGGTAAATATATTAGATTATGGATGGATAATTGAAATGTCCTCCCGAAGCCAAGTGATTTATGAAGATAACCAAATAAAACTAATATTTAATAGATCTAGGCTAATTGAAGTGTTATTTTTATATTTATTATTCTGTTTCATTCTACCTATCATTATACTGAGTGTACTTCTTTCAATAGACCCTCAAGAATTTATGAATCTTTTTTTAATAGCTGCTGGTTGCTTAATTATACTGTTATTAATTGATTTTTTCTTTTTTTACTTAGATTTTTTTATTACTCATTTCAAAT
>JBHLPQ010000319.1:0-2819 GCA_048939265.1 Promethearchaeota archaeon | reverse complement strand
TGGAGGCATTCGAGTTGTCCATGATTGGTGCTGCTAAGAGATCATATCAAAAAGAGATAATTTCCTTCGTCAATAAGCGAGTTGCCGTCATTCTAAAAAATCAGAAAAAATATGTAGGAGAATTAAAGGGGGTTAATCCTGAAACTCTTACATGCGTATTGATAAAAGCAAAACGTGATGAAGAAACATCAGAACTACATCGTATTTGTATAAATGGCGATCAAATATCTGAAATATATCTAGAAGAAGCTCCCTTTGATCTCCTTGGATTAAAGGATGAATTAGAACAGATTTTTCGTCGACCTGGTGATGTGAAGGTTTACGATGAAGCAGGATTAATAGTTGTCCTTGAAAGAGTTCGAGTTTCTGAGAGTGGTGTAGAAGGCACAGGCCCCGTCGCAGATCGTGTTCGGGCCATATTTGACCGGTATGCATTAACTCAAAGTTCAGAGGAATAGGGGGTTATTTATGATCATAAAAGCTGAAAGGATGAGAGCTGAACTTGATTCAGACAATGACCTTTGGCTTATTGATTTTCGAGATGAAGATCAAGGACTCAGAGGGAGAATTGAAATTCCTTTAATAATAGCATCAATGGAGGATGTGAAAAGTTTTGAGATAGAAATCATCCCCCGTGATTCCGTAAAAAAGCCATTAGATTATTCAAACGCAATGATTGTATATAATGCGACAAATTTTCGAAGTAAACCATTAGGAACAGAGATAGTATATTCTTTTTCTGCTGGTGGTTTAATGTTACGATTATTTTCTAGTAAAGCAATAAAGGGTTTCAAGACTGTGCTAAAAAGCTTCATAATTATTGTACGGCCAGCCTAGATTACATCTGAAATAATCTCCTCAACTTAAACCGAAAGACAAAATAAAAAACCTAGAAACAAATTGATTCAACGAAGCGGGGGTTTCCCAGCCAGGTCAAAGGAGCTAGGTTGAGGTCCTAGTCGCATAGGCGTTCGTGAGTTCAAATCTCACCCCCCGCATTTATTTGAGAATAAAACTCATGTTTTTTTTCTAAAATCATATTTTCCTTTTTCTTTTTTGCTTTATTCAATCAATCTTGGAAGGAAATTAAAGAAACTATAGTTTTTTATTAATTTTATTCTAGATTTTTCTGTTTATATTTTTCTCATGCAAATATTTGGAATTATGGATTCTTGCGGAAGTTTGGATCAGAGTTCTTTTTAATCAGTGTTATATACAGTTTTGATTGAACTCTAACTAGCATCTATGATTCTTAAAGGATTCGATCAATTGAAAATAAGATCAGATTTGGGTCGAGGTATATAGTTGAAATTTAATCTTGATTCTATTTTATACCGCTTATATGAGAGGAGGTTATGGGCGGAGATAAAGGATGGAATAGAACATGGAGTCCATCCCCGTCATGTTGCGCTGATTATGGATGGAAATCGTCGATTTGCTCGTTCGAAAAATTTACCTAGCAATCTAGGACATCACCTAGGAAGAGAGAAACTGAAAGAAATCTTACGTTGGTTCTACGACTTACAAATCGATTATGTTACTCTTTATGCTTTTTCTACGGAAAATTTTGAGAGAGATGAAAAAGAAGTAAAAGAATTAATGCGCCTATTTGAAAAAAGCTTTCGTGAAATCGTAGATCATCCAGAAATTAAAAAGCGTAAAGTGAAAATTAAGGTTATTGGCCGAACTCATCTACTTCCTCAGCGGGTTCAGGAAGCCATAAAGGACGCAGAAGAAATCACACAAACAGAAGACAAAGGACCAACTTTGATCATTGCAGTTGGTTATGGGGGTCGCGCTGAAATGATCGACGCTATCAAATCAATTGCACATAAAGTCGAAAGTGGGGAAATGACAGCAGATGATATAAATGAAGTTGTAGTTGAGCGCCATCTTTATACTAACGGAATACCTGATCCAGATCTTATAATACGAACGTCAGGAGAAGAGAGACTTTCTGGATTTTTAACTTGGCAATCAGCTTACAGTGAGTTATACTTCGCTGATGTCTATTTTCCAAGTTTTCGTAAAATTGATTTATGGCGAGCTATTCGAACATATCAATCTAGACAGCGTCGATTTGGAAAATGATTGTAGAAACAGGGTTTTGTTATCGGCCTCACTTATCTTGTTCTTGACAATTGACTTTAGGTATACATACGTCTGGATGTTAATTTATCCTTCTCTGTTTCTTCCATTGGAGCTAGTTGTCTTTTTATTTCTTCCTCGATCACCCGAGCATTTTTTATTAACTCATTAGTTTTAACTTCTACTTGTAACAGGGTGTTTAGCTTTTCTACTGCAGCTACTGCTCCAAAAGGATCTGGCCGATCTCGTTCTGCATAAGCAAGGAGGCCAATTGCTGGAAACATATTCATGTCAAGATATCCCAGCATTATTGCTAGTGGACCAGCTACAAATAATCCAGGATCTAACAAATTTGTGTTTACCTCTTCTGTAAATCCATCAGGTAATTTAGAATAAGAATAAAAGGCACGACTCGGGATATATTGGAGATTACTGTCTGAAGATTTCAAATGTATATCAACTCCTCCAATAAAGAAGGCCATTTCTAGGTTATCGTGGTTGAGAATCCATTCAGAGAGTTTTTCGGAAAATTCAATTTGGACATGACGATATGGCTGAAGATGCGGAATAAAAACTGCGAAATCTAGATCCTGTTTTCCATAGATTTCAAATGGCAGCCTAAGTTGATTTTCTTGTACCGAAATGAAAGGTGGTGCCCCACTTGACATAATAGTAGCGATCCGCTGCATATTTAATTCCTGTATAAAATGGGAAACTGTAATATATCCTAT
>JBHLPQ010000160.1:0-8620 GCA_048939265.1 Promethearchaeota archaeon | reverse complement strand
GAACTATTATCTCATTTTTCTTATCTTTTACAATCTCAAGGATTTCAAAAAGCTCTTGGAGTGTAAATTCTTCACGGTACTCTAAAATTCCCTTTATCTCTTGATTTATACCTTCTTCAGTTACAAATTCTCCTATCGTATTAGTGAATCCTCGAATGAATAAGATTTGTTTCACTATTAAAGAGAGTATGTCCATGTTTAAATCCATTTTAAAAGCAAGAACATTGAAATTAATTCGGGCTTTAGCTTCGACTTCTGTTGTAACATCTGCAATTAGATCTTCCGTGAAGAAGACATCCGTATCTGGTGTTGTGCTACCACTAAATTCTTGGGTAATATAATCTAAAATGACAGGTTTGATAGTACCTGCCATTTTATCTAGTTTAACTTCTTCAAGAAACTCAGGAATGCAAAGATATCCTTTTCCAAGAATATGTTGTTGAAGCTGTGGATGAAGATTCTCTAAAGTAATTAACTGACCATCACTCGATTGATAAGTTCGAATATCCAACTTTTGTTGTAAATTCTGGAGAAAAGAAGAGAATTCTATTCCAATCGGGTTAAGAAGATGAGTTACTCTTGCCTCATCGATACGGGATGCATCTTGCTTCAACCTTTGATATTCTGTTTGTTCAAGAAAAACCTCGATATCTTCCAGCCATACTCCCTGATAACGATTATTAACCATTTCTTTCAGTATAGAATGATCAATTTTTGGATTTCCCATTTGGGATAAAAAGCTCGATAGGGAGATTATTTTGAATTGGTTTATCTGCCGTTCAAGCTGGCTTAGAATGTATTTCGATGTGATATAATTATTATTAGAATCATACCAGCCGTCATAGGATGGGTGGAAACTTGATATTAATTCTTTCTTAGCTAGGTCTATGGACAAATTTACTTCTTCTGCAATAGTTGAAATTTTAAGAATACCAGTTTCCTCAAATTCAGATGCAATTTTAGAATGTAATTCTTCTTTTAAGTAAAGTCCCGAACTGACTTCATAAATACCAGGTATACCTTTAATTTTCTGTTCAAGTGTTTCATCAGGGATTTGATGAAATAAGTCCTCCTGTTTAAGAGTTGGAATGTGAATAGAGGAATTTTTTTCTAAATTTGATTTTAATTCATTATTCAGACCTGTCTCTGTAAGATAGATGTCATCTGAGAGAGGAATTAGCTTTAAGTCTAAAATTCTTTCTATTAGAATCTTCACACAATCTAAATTGGAATTTATTTCATCTGCCATTTCAGATAAAATGATCTTTTCCTTTGTTAATAATCGAGTTTCAAGATCTTTAATAGCAAAAACCATTTGGGTCTTAAGGCTCGAGACTATCGTGTCAAAGTTCTGTTTTGTAGTATCTGATCCATGTTGAAGGAGAGCGACTAAATCAATTTTTCCTTCTGACATGACTGCAGAGATGATTTCTTGTTCATTTTTATTGAGGAAAGCTGCTGCAGTTTCTCGAACGTAATCATTAGGGTCTGCAAGATTCTCTATAAATGGTACAATGAGTTCTCGTCCTCCTAGATGTTCTAAGGCTGACCCAGCTTGATTCCTAGTCCAATCATCATAATCAGGGTTACGCATAATTTCTACGAGTGCACCAACAGCTCTTGGTGTTTTTAATTTCCCCAAAGCATATATTATTGATCTCCGAAGCCCCCCTGATTCTGATCCTAATAATTGGAGTAATTGAGATTCAATTCCCTCAATTTGATGGGTGACAACTAGGTCAATAGCAGTCTTTCTTACAATTTCTGCTGGATCATCCATGAATTTTATCACTTGTGATTTAAGCTGGGGATGATTCCTTGAGCTAAGCCATTCAAGAGCTAACGACCGAATCCCAGGACTAGAATCAGAAAGAGCCACATTGACTAAAGATTCTACATTTTTTTCTTCTGGAATAGCTTCTAATATTGTAACTAATGCGCTTTCTCGGATATTGTGTTGTGGAGCTTTTGTAAAAGGTAAAAGGGATTTGACGACCATTCGGAATCGGTAGTCCGTGGGATTGGGATTTGCCTGCAAGAATTTCCTCAGATTATTTATAGCAGCCCATTTAAGATCATTATCCTTTGATTTCAGGCTTTTAAGATTTTTTAAGAGGGATTCTTCAGACATGCTACTCCCAATAAAGCGGATATGTGAATCTAGTCTTGACTGTGAATATAAACATATAAGGATATTTGTTAATCGCTTAGTGTTTTCTTTGAGGAAAGATTGTATCTATTAGTCAAAATGGACTTTTGCGGGATTATGAAAAAATGCTGAAATAAGATGAATCGTGTGATGAATATCTTCTAATGATAATAAAGATGTTGGGGAGTGAATATACCGACAGGGAACTGATACAACTGAAGAAGGTACCCCACCCCTTGATTGATGAATTCTTCCAGCATTTGTACCACCATAAAGTGGTTTTTTTATGTGGTATGGTATATTCTCATGTTTAGCGTTGGCAATTAAACGTTTATTTATATATGGATGAGCTATCATACTTCTATCTGCTACAGTAATTGCTGGTCCCCTCCCGATGTATGCAGGACATTCTGAGTCTTTTATTCCTGGAACATCTGCTGCAGTTGTATTTTCAATGGCTAAAGCCATTGTAGGCTCTAAGGTGAATGCTGCAGCTGTAGCACCCCGACCACCAACTTCTTCCTGAGTAGAAAAACTGAAGAGGATCGTGCTTGAAGGTGGCTTTGCTGAAAACTCTTTGATTAGATGAATTAAAACATTCACAGCTGTTCTATCATCAAACGCTTTACCTCTGACCATGTTATTTGGAAATTCCACGAAAGGGTCGTAAAGAGTTCCTACAGATCCTATTTGGATCCCACTAACATCTACTGCGTCTTTTGAAGTCATTCCGATATCAATGTACATATCACTTATCAGAACTGCATTTTTTCTTTCACTTTCGGTTGTTAGGTGGGGAGGTTTCGAACCAATTATTCCATGGAATTCTTTATTATCATTTGTAAGAATCTTAACTGATTGCCCTAAAAGTGTCCTGGAATCCCATCCTCCTATTGGTACGAACCGAAGGAATCCTTTCGGGTCAATATAGCTAACCATAAATCCAATCTCATCGACATGGCCATCAAGCATTACGCGTTCCTTTCCTCCTTCTCCTTCTATAATAGCTAAAAGCGATCCAAGAGGATCAATCCATAGTTTGTCAACAAGATCTTCAATTTGGCCTTGAATGAAGTCAACAACTGGTTTTTCATGCCCACTGACTCCAATAATTTCCGATAATTGTTTTTGAAGTATTTTGATGCCTTCAAAATTATTCCCTGTCATTTTAGCTCATCTTTGTTTGTTTTAATACCTTTTTCTATCTAACGACTTGAGGTTGTATAGATCACAGTGATTTAGAAAGAATTAAAATTATTTCCCCTCGGATATGTTTTTCTCCAGTTTGAGAAAAACCAAATTTTTTATAGAATAGATAATGAATTGGAATCTTTGAATAGATCTCTAGGCTAATAGATGTTACCTTTGGCATGTGAAATTGGATCATTTTGATCAATTCTTGGATAGTCCAACTTCCTACACCTTGTTTCTGAAAATAGGGATTGATAGCAAAATGGGCAAGTTTAATTGTTTTCTCATCTGTGGGAATTAATGAAAAAGTTCCAATAAGGCCTTCTTTCACTTTATATATTCCATAGAGGTGGTTATTTTTATAAGCATCCCTCAATTTTTCGCTAGTGTTTTCTAGTGCGCCTGGTGGCCGTGATAATGCTCTTCGAATAGGTTGATAAGCCTCATGAATAATCTCTTCAATAGCTTGGAGATCTTCCTCTCGAGCTAGCATAAAATACGTCAAAATTTATCTCACCATTAGAAAATTCGTCTGAATACTTGTAGTATTACTGAGGAATAATCTCTTTTACTTGTCTAACTGTATCTGAGACTTTAACAACGAGACTTTCTAATCCTAAGTCAGGATTTCCATCAACATATAGTAGGAGTCCCTCGCTGATCTTGTAAGCAACTAAATTGGTTGCCTCCGAAGATACAACCATATATCGTAAGTTTCTCATATAAGTAGATACATTCAATAAGCGGATGGCGCCTTCCATACGATTCTGATCCATTTTGTATTCAACTAAGATATCTCCGGTAAATGAAACAATCATCGCTCCCCGTGCACCAATATTCTTATCTTGAATCAATTTCTTAAGATAAAATAGAGCAGCATTTTTCGAACTGGTTAACATTTCACGAGTTTCGCCTAAGAAGACTTCATCTACCTTACCTGCGAATTTTTCGAAGATTTCTGTATCTACAAGTTGAATTTTTTCGACTATATTTCCATATTCCGCTAAAAACAGACTTCCAATGGTGGTCAATTTAAATTGTAAGTCTAAAGGACTTACGAGACAAGAGGCTAGGATAGCAAAAACCAAACCACCTCTTTCAATGAACGAGAAGCGCAGATCCGTCATATCTACAACTTGAAGCTCACTTAACGATGAAGACTTAGCGAAAGAGAACATGGCGGTCAAAAAAGCTACTACGAGATGCGGGTCAGGTGTTTTTGTATCTTGAGTCTCATAGGATCGGGTAAATAATGTCGATCCTGTTTCTTTTTGAAAGATGAAAAAAGCCTTAATCGCTTTGAATTTTTCTAAAGACATGAAATAATCCTCATTTCATAGAAATTTCTTCGCAGTGACGTTTAATATTCTCGTGGTCATGGTTTGAAAAGCTTCATTGACATTTTCTCCAGTTTTTGCCGAGGTCTCAATATAATCAATAACATGCATAGCTTCTTGCACGCGTTTTGTCTGCGCTTCTGTTAATGCACGTTCGTTCTTCAAATCCGCCTTATTTCCTATTAGAATTGATAAACACTGTGGAGAAACCCTCAGAACTTGTGATTGCCACCTTTCCTGCATGTCTAAGAGCGTTTCCTTTCGTGTCAAATCAAACACATAAAGAGCCCCTAAAGCTCCTGTTAAATACAGATGGGAATAAGACACATGTCGAGACTGTCCTGCAATATCCCAAACCTGCAAAGATACGGTTCGTTGATTGTTATCAGTATCAATAAACTGAACTGTTTTTGTTAAAAAATCCACTCCTAGACTCATACTATATTCTTCTTGAAATCTGTTTTCAATATAGCGTAAAATCAATGATGTTTTTCCTACCGCTCCATCACCTAAGAGTAACAGTTTCAGAATATGTTTGATTTCCTTACGTTTAGGCAAACCACTATCTCCGAAATGTCACAAGTTTTTTAATGAAAATATTCCAATTAAAGGCTTAAATTTGAAACTACTTCAAAAGGTTTTCTTAGTAATGTTGAAAAGATTCCATTAGAGATGAAAACATCTGATTAAACAGTAAGCTATGAGAATCTTACGAATGTTTTATGATCTCTCTTTTATTTGATACTGTTTTTATATTCATTCGAAGATTTGACCTTGATTCAAGCTTGGGTGAAACGAGGTTTGGAATCCAAAGAAGACACCTCAGGAACGGAAAAATGGATTGAGATTGTCCTTCAGGACCTTGTTGAGGCAACCACAATTGAAATTATTGAACGTGTGAGTATGTTTAATCAAGATTGTGCTGATCGTATTCCTATGGTGTTGACTCAGATGCGAGTAGAAGGAAAAGTTACATATAAGGTCGTTCCAAACAAGAGTGGAGAGAGGCGAAACATTGTTTGGCAATTAACCGAATCGCAAAAAGCAGAATGAAATAAATAGATTTTTTTAATTCTTCTGTCATCATATTCTTAGAACTTGCCCTTCTTCAGGTATAAATACGTCTTCCTCTTCTGTTGGAATTTTTCCTATGACTTCCGATCCTAGATGAATAAGGGCTAACTTGTCAGTTAGGGATTTTAATCTAGATACTTGATGATAATTCAGATGGATTTCAACTTCAGTTTTAAAAAAATTACATTCTACAATAGCAAGTTGAGTATTCCTTACCAAAGGAATTAATTCTTCTGTCCATCCAGTATCACCTGAATAAGCTATTGAGGAATTATTGATTTCTATTCTGTAACCTTGAGCTTCAGGAGAGTGAAGCATTTTGAAAGCTTTGATCTTCAAGTCTTTTTCATCTAGGGGAGAAGTTAATGGTGTGAGTTCTTGAAATTTACAGGGAAAAGGATACTCTTGATCGGCGATAGTTTCGTATAAAACAGAATAAAGGGCTCTAATTTTTATCTCGATGTTTGGAGGGCCAATAATTATGAGAGGTTTACTCCTTTGTTGTTGAAGAGAAGCTTCTAACAAAAAGAATGGAACCCCACCAAAATGGTCTCCATGAAAATGAGAAATAAGGATTAGATCAACATCATCTGTCTTCCTACCTGATTTCTTTAAAGCCTGTAAGGTGTGTGGCCCACAATCTAAGAGAATCCCTTGGTTTTTAACCTCGATAAAGATACCTGCGCTTTTCCCCCCTCCTGAAGCGAAAGCATCACCAATCCCCAGAAAAGTAACAGATATTCCTCTAGTCCCTTTTGGGATAATTCTTGTTCCAATGTCCACACCATTTAATGCCTGTATAAAATCTGTTAGGCCAACAACCCAGCAGTTTGTCTGATTGTTCGCTAATTCAATAAGATTACGAAGTTTTCCACCCATTGCTTCGGTAACATCGAAAGCTTCAGTAGTTTGCCCTCCCTGAAACGATAAGATCTTATCATTTGCTCCAAAACAATCTATTTTATTATTTTCCACCTCAATATAGGTAATAAACTCCGCATCATCGAATTTAGGATCTTTCGTATATATTCCAGTTTTTTTTCCCTCAACATCAGTTATAAAGATGGCTGAATCAATATATGTTTTTACCATTCCTCTTGCCAAAGTTGCAGGATAAATATCCCCAGAGAAGACTTTCCACCCATTAGAGGAGTAGCCGACGTCTCCATACAACATTGGGACAGCTTTTGTTTCAGTTATTATATTCTCAAATACTGTCAGATCTGGAGCATCAGCTTTTCTGACCGATGTCTTTTCAGTTGGAAAACCCCTCATTACTTGATGAGAAGAGAAAGAAATGGCATTAATGCCATGCTTTATTGCTTCAGAGATGACCATCTGATTAAGAATCGCAACAGTCAGTTTTATGACTGAATAAACCTCACTTAAATCCGATTTTGTCTTTAATAAGTGTAATACTAACGAATGACCAATTGAACCAGCCCCATGGATTAATAGAAGCTTTTTCTGAGGATTTTGAGTAATAAAAATAGATAGTTCTCTAAAAATCTTACCTAAGTTTTGAAAATTAACTAAATTTGAAATTTTAATGTTTAATTCATGTAATGAACCTGTTCCTGACAAGAAACGATCAATCTGATTTAGATATTGCTCAATTAGATTAGTATCTCTCTTATATGTGATTAAGCTACCACCTAATTTAATTACAGTGATTGGTGTTTTTCCCATTTGTTTTTCACCGATGCTGGTTTGAAAAAATCTCTAATGTCTAAGAATATCGTTAAAAACTGTCTGTCGTTCGATCTGTATCATGAGAAGCATTTTTTAATTAGGATTTTGTTTTTATTAAAAAATCATATAGTCCCCATAGGTTAGAATACCAATGAAAATCACTGAGATTTTCTTAATTATACTACCTGTTGCCATTGTATGGCTACTTACTCCCCTATTTCTTCTGATTTATGCCTTTGATATGCTTAGTGCAACCTTTCAGATAGACATAACCCAGAATATCTTGAATCCAGGAGTATTAATTCTAGTTCTCACCACATTTCTCGCTTCCTTATCCTTATACATTACAGGATACTTTGTTGATAGGAATCCACAATTAGTAAAACCTTTAATCACAGGATCATTAGTAGCTACTGGTATTTCTCTCTTTTTAGTTATTGTTGGCGTAAATTTTGTAATTTTTGTTCTGATTGGTTTCCCCTCTCTAGGAATTTCATTGGGTATTTTAGCGACTGTGGCAGGTGCTTTTTATGCTGGATATACAGATGTTTATCAGCGGGGACGAGTTTACGCATGTGCAATTTTTCTAAGTGCAATGGTTTCATTAGTCATTTTAGCTTTTTCCTCGGCTCTGAACTGGGATTATGAGATTCCATTATTATTTATTGGATGTATCACTATTTTAACTGCATTAATTTTTTATTTCATTTCTCTTCCTATATCTCCTTGGGTAAATGATAAGTTTCCTACACCTATTAGTCAGATCTTAAGTCGTAGGTCAGTTAAAAATTATTTAGTGTCTCGGTTTTTTATCTATCTCATGCTTGGAGTCGCATTTGCGACAATTTCACAGATTGGTCAAGTACGTTACCCCGATTTATCACTAAACCTACCTTTTTTTGGAATAACCACATTTAGCCATACAATTATTTTCTGGATTGTAGTATTCTTTGCGGATTTAGTATGTGTTATACCGATGGGATGGTTCTCTGATCGCTTTAGCCGAAAGAATCTCATTGTAATGGGTGTCTATGGGATTGTCATTTCCGCATTAATTGTAGGCCTTAGTGAAAATCCACTAATGTATTATTTTTCCGCATATTTGTTAGGAGTCAGTTTTGCGGCATTCCACCCCTCGCTTGATAGTGCAGTTTGGGCTGATATTAGTCCTCTTGAC
>JBHLPQ010000028.1:0-27222 GCA_048939265.1 Promethearchaeota archaeon | reverse complement strand
GGATCATGAGCTGGAATTGCTTGATTGTTAATATGAATTGCAAACTCCTCACCACCAAGTTGCTGAGCTGCTCGACCGATTCCAGTTGCTAATATGTCTCCAATTCCGTCCCGATTAGTAATTTTCTTGATTAAAGGAAGAAGATCTGCCGAATTCCCCCAAGAAATATCGAGACCCCCTAAATCATCATTGGTTATTATTCCACTTTCCGTGGCTTCCATAAGAAATCCAAGAATTGACCCAACAGCGATAGTATCTAATCCCTGCCTGTTACAATAATCATTCATCGCATAAATAGAACCAAGATCATCGTTGAGGAGATTTGAGCCAAGCATTGCTAAAGTTTCATACTCCGGTTTATGAGTTTCTAAGATTTCATATTGATCATCCTTATAGTTCATTATCCCCCCGCAAGCCATTGGACACCTTTTACACCCGTATTTCCTGATCCGATACTTTGTAACACTATCAGTTGCTAATTTTGCGCTTTTCTTCAAAGGAAAATCCTTGAAACATCCTTTCCAATTCTTGACTGGAGCATCGCCAGTCTCAACTAGCACTGCTGTTCCTGCTGCGGTTCCCCACCGCTTATAAGATTCAATAATCATACTACTGGTACTCATAGATTCATAGTTCTTTACTTTAAAGCGTCGAAGCCATGGTGCAAATGTAGTGGACATTTTCAAGCTGGGTTTCAATAGAAAGTTCAAACCTTTTGAAACCCATTTATTAACCACAGTACGGAGTTCACGAAGCCCTTCAGAATCGTAAATTGGGATATCCTTTGTTCCTCGAACAACTACGGCCTTTAGATTTTTTGATCCCATTACTGCCCCTAGACCGCTTCTTCCAGCTACTCTAGATTTATCCGTTACAATACCAGTAACTAAAACCAAATTCTCCCCAGCTAATCCAATACTAGCTATTTGAACTTTTGATCCATACTTCTTCTTCAATTCTACTTCAGTTTCAACACAATCTAGGCCTCTAAGATGAGAAGAGGGGATTATCTCAATAGAGTCGTTTGTGATGTTCAGTATTGAAAGCTCTTTTGCTTTGCCTTTAATGAGTAATAAATCAAACCCAGTTTGACGCAGTTCAGGGCCAAATCGTCCACCTGAATTAGCTTCTCCCCACGTACCAGTCAAGGGTGACTTTCCAGCAACAATATAACGGCCAGAAAAAGGAACAGTTGTTCCACTAAGAACACCTGTGATGAAGCACAAAATATTCTCAGGTCCTAATGGGTCCGCGTCAGATGGCATATTTCGTAGGAGATATTCAGCTGCGAGACCTTCCCCTCCGAGATACTTTTTAAACAATTCCTCTTGAAATGAATGAGTTTCTCTGGTTATTTTGGAGGTGGATAAATCAACGATACCAATTTGAATTGAATTAGAAAACTTAGAATTCATATTCTCACCTATTTCTAAATAAACCAAAAAGAAATGCCATAAATCTTTAATTTGTACGGGGGTACCGCTATTTGACTTTTTCAATTCTTCGTAAATCGTTCTTAGTAAATTGTGTAATTTGATTTAAACTAAAATTTTTAATAAAAAAGGTCTCAAATAATACTCACTTGATTAGGAGGTGTATGAATGTTATCACTAAAAGAATTAGAGAAATTTGCAAAGGAGAACCTTGATAATGCTTTAGAGGATCTGTTCAAGCTCACTAGAATACCTACTGTGACTGTAAAAGGAGGGAAATATTCATCTGACGCCATTGAAGAATTGAACAAGATTTTCAGACAATTAGATTTTGAGACAGATGTCTCTAAAACTAAAGGAGAACCTGTTTTTACAAGTGCGTCAAAGACTGATAAACCAAAAACCATCCTTTTTTATGATCATTATGATGTACAACCTGCAGAACCATTTGATTTATGGACAAGTCCTCCATTTGAACCAGAGATAAGAGAGGGGAAGATATATGGCCGAGGAGTTGCTGATAATAAGGGAAATATAATAGCGAGAGTTTACGCCGTTAAAATGATTCAGGAACTACAGGGGGAGCTGCCTGTTAATGTGAAATTTATTATTGAAGGTGAAGAAGAAGTTTCAAGTCCAAATTTAAAGGAGTATGTGGATACTCATCATGAATTCTTATTTTCAAACCAAACCTCATGTATTTGGGAATTCGGAGGATCAAATGCTCAAGGAATGCAAGAGATCTGGGCGGGAGTAAAAGGGATTTGTTATGTTCAATTAAAAACTATGGGGCCAAAGCGAGACCTCCATTCAGCATATGGAGCTGTAGTTGAGAATCCAGCAAATCACTTAGTTGCAGCTCTTGCGTCATTGCGAAACGACCAAACAGATGAAATTCTAATTGAAAATTATTATGATCCCATCGCCGATCCATCTAAGGAACAATTAGAGGCCATTTCAGCAATAAACGACACGATGGATGAAGACAAGGAAAAAGAACAACTTGGTATAGAAAAGTTCATAGGGGACTTACATGGTGAGGAGTTCCTTCAAAAATATTATTTTAGCCCAACCTGTACCATTTGTGGTATTTGGTCAGGGTGGCAAGGGGAAGGTGGGAAAACCGTGCTTCCTGCCGAGGCTTATGCCAAACTGGATTTCAGGCTAGTACCAAACCAGACTCCTGAAAACGTTATTCAAATGTTACGAGATCACTTCAAGAAAAATAACTTCAATGTTGAAATTGAATGGTATGAAGGGTATCGTCCTGCTTTTACCCCGTTATCGGTTCCTTTTGTTAGTATAGTCAAGGAAGCTATGCTCGAAGTCTATGGATATACTCCAATTATTCACCCTTGGAGCCCTGGTTCGGGGCCCCTCTACTTATTTTCCGATCATATACCAGTTCTCTCAATAGGAGTAGGTCATGCAGGGAGCCGTGCTCATGCTCCTAATGAAAACATTAAAGTGGAAGACTTCAAACAAGGGCAGGTTTGTCTTGCTAGGTTAATCCAAAAAATGGCTGGCGAAGCCGGTTCGACGCACAATTAACTTATATACAGAAAAAAACGAGTTGATTAATAGAATTATCCTTCCTCTTTCTTTTTTAACCAATTAATTGTGGCATTACGATGCTTAATAAGATGGTTCATGCGGCAGACGGACTCCTGATTAACGAAAATGGAAAAATTGTCCTTATTCAACGTAAAAGTGACACCTACTATGATTATTGGGCAATACCTGGAGGAACAGTTGAAGAAGATGAAACTGTTGAAGAAGCCCTAATTCGTGAAATGAGAGAGGAAACTGGTGTAGATGTTAAACCGAAAGAAATTTTGGGTATCTTTTCTGCTCCTGAGCGAGACCCAAGGGGACGTGTGATATCTACGGTATTTATCTGTGAATATAGTGGAACTTTAAAAGCGGGATCTGACGCAGGGAGAATACGCTTATGTACAGTAGAAGAGGCCTTAGAACTAGATCTTGCATTTGATCATAACTTTGTTATCCTTTGTTATCGACAGTGGTTAAACCACAAAGGCACTTTTTGGTCTAAAAGGACATTCTGATAATAATAAGATACTAATCTTCTTCTCTCCTTTTTGAATAGTAATCCACTAATGCTTTCATTGCTCGTGCTGCCATTGAAGGCCATTTGAAGACTGCGATGCCATTATTCTGGAGATATTCTACTGCTTCATCAGCAGTATCTAAGCAACTAATTAACACTGGAATCTCTTTTTCATGAATCCAAGTAACAAAATCCTTTATATTATCTCTTAACATTACCTCAAGGTACTCAGCTGGCAGCATTTCCATAAATTCATTATTACCAAACTGGAACATCCGTTCCATCATATTCCCTCCAAATACACCATAAAATAAAAGAGCATCCACCTCTCCTGATTCCCAGACGAGTTGTGGTACCTCCCGATAAAATAGATCCATATTCATGTCAAATGTGAGATCGACAGGATTTACAACAGAAGCAGTCGACAGTGCAGCTTCTCTTATTTTCCCTTGGAGACTGGAAGAGAAGGGGGGAACTGGTAACCCGTATCTCTCACAACTGTCCGCGAAAGTCACCGCTGGCCCACCTGAATTTGTTATGAGTCCGATTCGATCACCTTTAGGTGGATAAGTGAGTGAGAAAGCATGAAGAAATTCATATAACTCTTCCATCGTAGTTGTTTCAATTACTCCTGCTTGTTTAAATACAGTTTCATATACCGAGGATTTTCCTCCCAGAGAAGCTGTATGAGACATGCCTGCTCTTGATCCAGCTTGGGTTCCTCCCACATAATGAACAATAACGGGTTTTTTTTGAGCTAGTTCACGAAGAGTCTGTAAAAAGCGACGCCCATTACGTTTCACCCCCTCAATGTATGCGCCAACAACTTTGGTTTGAGGATCATCAATGAAATATTCCATACAATCTGTGATATCAACATTGGCTTCATTTCCAACAGAGATAGCTTTTCCCAGTCGGATCCCTCTTCTTTCCATCCATATTAGAATTTGGGAGATCCAGGAGCCTGATTGGCTGATCAGAGAAACATTCCCATTTTGATTCTCAGGGAGCTCAAAAGGAAACCAAGTACAATTAAAAATACCCTGTGAGGAATGAAGATTAATTATCCCAATACAATTTGGCCCAATAATCCGCATCCCATAATGATTGGCAATTTCATTAATTCTTTCCTGATTTTCAGATTCACCGACCTCACTAAATCCCGCAGATACTATAACCACATATGGAATTCCAATTTGTCCTGCTTTTTCTAAGTACTCAAGAACAAGACGAGTCGGTAGTACAATGACGAGGAGATCTGGAACTTCTGGTAAATCCTCTAGATTTTTGAAAGCTGGAAATCCTAAAATCGATTCCGCTTTAGGATGAATAGGATAGACTCTTCCTGTGAAACGAGTTCGTAAAACATATAGCTGTCCAGTACCCATTGTTGTGAAGTTGTTACTTGCCCCAAGAAAGGCAATTGATTGAGGATTCATTAGTTTGTCTAAGAAGTGTGGCATAATATCGTCTTATTCGAATTCTAGTGCTTTTCTTAAAAATGTTAGGGATTTCATGAACATTTAACTACAATAAGGCTCTAATACAGTTAATAATTTTTTCAGAAGTTAAGAAATGGAGACATAATGAATTGTCTCATTAATTTTCCTTCTATTTTTGAAATATTGCTACATTACAGTAGTATGCAAGCCTCTTTCATAACCTATTTAAATTTCATAAACAAGTCCTCAGTAGATAATACTCGACACATGGTGGAAAATTATGAGTCTAAATGAATGTCCCAATTGCGGTGAAATAGCAAAACCAAATGAATTCTTTTGTCAATCCTGTGGCACAGCATTGACTCGGTCAGATAGACCTCGAACCAAAGAAATTCGAGGGTATATCCAAATTATTGCTGTAGTTGAAGTTGTACTAGGAATAGTTGGATTACTTGGGTCAGCTTTTCTCGGTTTTTTCGCAGCATTTATTCCTGCTTTAATGGCTGAGGGTGTAATTGATTCTACGGACAGTGAATTAGCTTCAGAAACAATCGGTACTTTTATTGCGGTATTTTTTGGTTTTATCGCAATTGTAATCGTGATTTTTTCCCTTGCGGCTATCTTGAGCGGAATCAAATTGATGCAATATAAAAACTCTGGTCGCATGGGTACAATGATTATTGGAGCTTTCTCGCTATTTCTTGTACCAGTAGGAACTATTTTTGGGGTAGCTGCACTATATATCCTCACTAAACCTGAAGTTGAACCATTATTCAGCTAGTTTCGGCTTCAGCTGTTTCCTTTTTTCTTGATCCCAGAGAGAGCTGGTCTTGTTCTTCAAATTATTAGGTATTTGAGGATCCATTAAGAAAGAGTTGGAAACCAACTTGACCATCTCCATAATAATCGGGATAATTTATTAAGAGATAGTCCCTTATTCTATCACCACTACAATGTATGGGATAAATCTTTTGCACTCCCAGTTTGATAAGACTCTCAACTGTATTGCTAATGACACTTTCAGAAGCAGATCCTAGGTGAAAGCCACCAATCACGAGGTAAGGATCGTTTGCATCTAGTTCTCTTACAGCTTTTGCCAGAATGTTCTCAACACCAGGATGGCTGCATCCAACAATGAGTACTAAACCAATATTTTGAACATTAACAGCTAACGCCTGTTCAAAGGGTGGTCCATTGAGCTGTCCTATTATTGCTACACCAGGATAAAGGACTGTCGTTTCCTGATACTTTTTTACATTTAAACCTAAATTTATAAGATGATCAGTACTAGATTGAGTCATATTCGCTGGAATACATACTGTCATGTGTGGATTTGTGACTGCTACGTGGGAAAATCCATCAATATGATCCGAATGTTCATGAGAAAGAACTGCCAAATCACACATTATACTCAAGTTAATACCCAATGTTGCAGCATTTTCTTCTAACGCTCTTGGGCTTGGACCCGCATCAAATAAAATACTTACATTATCTGTTTCAATAAACATGCTAACTCCCCAAGGTGAAGAGAGTGAGGCCGCAGGATTGTTATCTACTAGAACTGTGATTCTGACTCTAGTAACTTGGCCCATTTCTAATGGTTTAGGAGTAGGCCTCCCCAATTGTAGAATTAAGATAGCAGATGCAATAATGACTGAAATTATTATGAGAGACCCAATAATTTTTGAATTCTTCATAACGGACTTCTCCGGTTTAATTACGTTGTGAGTCAAGTTTGTACGCACTTAAGCAATTCCATAAGATCTCATTACCTGCGACCATCCATAGATACTTATGTTCGGGGTTTTTATTTCCAAGAGAATACATGATACCAAAAAATGCTTCCAAGAGGAACAGAATTAAGTTTTTGACTGAATCTCTTTAAAATTTAGATCGATGCAAAGAAAAACAGCTTAAAAAATTTATCCTGTGGTGATATCAATATTCTAATTTTAAATCAGTTTATTCCTCTTTCTAATGAAAAATTGATACCTAATGTTCTTAATATCTAAAAAATGGCCATTATGACCGTTTTTTTAGAAACTATTAGACTGCCTCTAGAGTAATGTTTAAGAATCTTCGAGTTGATGAAGTGTTGATGATAACTTAATTTCGGGAAACAAGGATTGTGAGACTAAAATTTAATCTAACTTTGAGTATACTATTGATTCTGAGTATAATATCTATTCTTATTATATCTCCTAGTACAATAAAACCAATCTCTTCTAAAAATACCGAGCAGGAGTTAAAAAACCCAGAAAAATTTGTCTGGGAATCCTCGGGATGTCCTAAGTATATTGGTCCAATTGATCCTGCAACAAACTATGAATCTTATGGTAATATCATTGTAGACTTTATTTATGAATGTTTAATTGATTATAAGGGGAACTCCGCTGTAGAAATGGAGGGGAAACTGGCCAAATCATGGGAAATTTCTCCAGATGGTTTAAAGTTCACCTTCAATCTCAGGGAAAACGTTTCCTTCCATGATGGCGTTGTCTTTAACGCGTATATCATGAAATACTCTCTTGACAGAGCTATCATAATTGGAGATCCCTATGGCCCTTCTTGGATGCTTGCTCAGGTTATTAAGGGGGGAGCTGCCTACATGACCCTTCATAATCCGAACGTCACCGATGCACTAAACTACCTTGCTGCGGGTGGGGTAGTCGTTCTAGACGATTTTACCTTGGAGATCAATCTCGGATCAGTCTATTCACCTTTTATCCATACATTAGCTTATACGGTTGCTTCTGCAGTTTCCCCCAAAGCTATCATCGAAAATAAGCCGATAAATTACAATATAGATATAAATGATGACACATTTGGTATGGTTCCGCTTGAGCAATGGTTTGAGAATCTTACTGATTACACAATATTAGGGCTTACAAAGACTAGTGATCCTAAGGATTCTGGTGTTGTACCAGGATCACATCCTAGAGGTGCTGCAAATCACAGTTGGATGGGAGAGAATGCTGTGGGTACTGGACCGTACATGCTAGAATCTCTAGATGAAGATGTAGTGGTTTTGAAGAAAAACACGAACTGGTGGGGGTCTTTTGTTCCCCATGCAGTAAAAGTAATCGAAATCAGAACTGTGTCAGATGATGAATCTCGTATCCAACATCTTAAGGATAATGAAGATGTTGATATGGCATGTATAGGGCGATTGTACGCTTCTAAAGTTCTTCAGTCGAATGGTGAGTCTGTTATCGAGGGTGTGAATATCCACATAACTCCCATGTTTAATAATTATGTACTCGGTATGAGTATGAAGGAAACATTGTCGAGTGAGTTCCTTTTTGAATACATTAACTCCACTTATAATGCAAGTAATCATTATCGATACTCCTCTAATGAGGAGACCGCAAGTCCCGATAACCCATTTACAGCTTTATTTTTCCGTAAAGCTATTGTTACAGCATTTGATTATGTATCCTTTACCAATGAAGGACTCCCTGGGATCTTAGAGCGAATGGAAGGGATAATCCCTAAGAATATGTTTGGTCATCATGATCTTCTTTTAGAAAAGGGTATCCTTCCTACTTATAACTTAGAGATTGCGAAATCCTTCTTTGAAAAGGTTGGTTGGAAAGGATCGATCATAATTCCGTACAATGCTGATTCTGATGTAAGTGCATTGGCTTTTCAATTGTTAGCTAAATCGATTGTATTGTGTGATGTAGGTATTGACGTTTTACTAAAACCAATGGATCCAGCTAGTTATGAAAGCTCAAGAATGACAAAAGAAATACCAATTTATTATCAAGGTTGGGCAGCTGATTATGCTGATCCAGATAATTTTGTTACTCCATATTTACATGGAAATCACGGATTTTTTGCGACGCAACTTAATATCAATAACCCACTACTAAATGATTTAATTCAAGAAGCTGCTATTCAACAGAATACTGAAGTACGGGAACAAATGTATCATCGCATTGAAGAGGTAGCTGCTAATGATTGTTATTACGTCTATTTAAGTCAGAACCACATGATAACAGCGATCCGTGATTGGATACAAAACTTTGAAGATAGTGGTTCCTTGAACCCTATGAACTCAGCACCAAAATTAGAGCGATGTAATAAGATATATTCCTTCTATGACAAGGATGGGGACGGAATGCCTGATCTCTGGGAATTCCGCATGAATCTAAATGCGAATGATGCCAGTGATGCTCTAAGTGACCGTGACGCAGATTGGGTTCTGAATATAGACGAATATAAAGGAGGAAGTGATCCACAAAACTTTTGGAGTGTCCCACTTTTCAGCTTTAGCATCTTTCATATGGGATTTTTCGTAATCCTAGCTTGTATTCCAGCAATAATTGGCGGGGTTAAATATCAAAAGGAAAAGCGAAGAAGAAGTCTGATAGCTCGCTTAAAGGCACCAGATTACGCTACTGCAGAGAAAGTACAGAAATTAGGATTCGTAGATTATTTGACTTTGGTTCAAACTGAAATGCAGGCAAAAGTGTTAATTGAGAAAGGGATTGCCTTATTTTTCCAAGGAAAATTCTTTAATGCAATACACCAGTATGAAGAAGCGCTAACTGTCTTTGAACTTCTAGAAAAGGAGGAATTGATTGCTGAAACACTCTTCCGAATTGCTCAGGCTCAAAAAGAGACCAACACATTAATTCCTAGCAGTTATGTTTTCAAACGCTTTCCTAGAACCTTATTTGGCGATGTTATTCTTGACGCGTTCTATCATATGATACAAGCATTATTAGCTGAAACAGAAAGAAACTGGGGATCAGCAAAAAAAGATTGGCAGCAGGCGCTTAAAATTGACGAATTAGATGAGAAATTTAAAGTTATATGCCATTTTGCGATAGTAGAATCAGATTTCTACATTTGGTTAAGTGATCCGACGGATGAAGCAAAGAAAGATTTGCTAAATGGCATTGATGAATTACAAAGGCAATGTGAAAACACTCAGTGCTTAGATTGCCTCTGTCAGGTGTATCTCTTACGAGCTAGGATTTATCTTGCTACCTACCAGTTCGATAAAGTGAAATTATGGTTAAAGAGATGTTTGAGAACATCTGAGAATACTGGAAATAGACTATTTTATGATATTGCAATTCAAGAGTATAAGAATCTAAATCGATTAAAGAAGCAAATATCATCAATATTCAAACTAGAAGCATCACTCACTCCAGAAGAGCAAGTGAAACGAGTACAGGAATATCTTAGAGACGCATTAGGTATTAAACGAGCTCAACAGGAAGATTACAACATTAAGGAACCGATAAGAATAACACATGAAAAAACGTAGTATCTCTTTTTTAAATCGTCTCGAAATCAATCAAACATATCATTGAGGAGAATGAAAAGTTAAAAACAAGTCACTGTGATATTAATTCTTAATGAATACAAGATATATCTTCTTTATTTTAAGCTTGATAGGAGTGACCCTATCTATTAGCTCGTCAATTAACAGATTAATCTATTATGATTTCACTCTTAAACATAATGTAGAGGCACATTACATCCCCAAATCCCTTCCAAACTTAATAATAAACTATACTGATCACGACCCCATTTATATTGATGGGGACAAGAATTTTAGAAATATCGCTAGAGCAGAGAAATGGATAGGCGCTGGAATTCAATCTTCCCCATATATTATTGATAGGTTACGGATTATTGGACCTAGACATAGTAATTTAATTGAAATACGAAATACAGATTCATATTTCTTTATTTCAAATTGTATCTTAAGTGGTGGAAATGGAGGAATATATCTCTCAAATGTAGAAAATGGAATTATTTCCTACATGAATGTTAGTAATAACTTTTATGGCATTTTCCTAAACCATTCTACAAATAATATAATTTTTAAAAGCATGTTTACCCGAAATAGCATGGAAGGAATATTTTTTGATAACTCTAAGAATAATCTGATATTTAATAATACAGTTACCGAGAATTTGTGGACTGGCATTGAGCTCTGGGATTCTGGGGGTAGCAACTTAACTGGGAACATAGTAACTAATAACTTGGGTTCAGGAATAATATTTGGCCGCTCTGGAAGCTGTGTTGTTTCCTCAAATAATATTTCAGATAACAAATATACTGGAATAAGACTATTAGATTTAGAAAGGAGTATTATATCTGATAATTTTGTTTCAAACAACAGTCTAAATGGCGTTTCCCTAGGTAACGCTAGTCGTACCCAAATTTTCAATAATTGTGTGACTAGAAATAAGTGGTTTGGTATTAGGTTATATGAATCTGATAGTAATGTGTTTTCTAATAATACGTTCTCTTGGAACTATAGATATGGGATTCTGTTTGAAACATCATGTACAGCTAATAAGGTGATCCAGAACGATTTTATTAGAAACTATGCCGAAGGTAGCTCTCAAGCTTTTGATGATGGGAAAAATAATGAGTTTACAAGTAATTATTGGGATGAGTGGACTAATCCAGATACAAATGCTGACGGGTTTGTTGATCTTTCTTATAAGATCGATGGGAATGCAGGAAATCGAGATCCACATCCTGTGGTCTCACAATACTTAGTTATAACTCAAATACCCGATCTAAACAGTGGACGCTCTAATATATTAACGGGATTAATAATGTTAATAATCATCCTTTGTACACTCACTGTGTTGATTCTGAAAAAAAGGCCAATGTGAAAAAAATCCAATTCCGTTTGTTTTGCCATAACCGAAAACTATATATGAAATTTCTTTTTAACTTTAATCGATTTTGGGAAAATAATTTGGCGAAAATTGGTTTAGTATTTTTACAAAAATAAAATTGAAAATCCTCCGGCTTGCCATGAAAAAAATACTTTTATAGAGGGGAGTTTATCTCCCTGTTTGTCTTCTTCAGAAATCCTTCGCTTTTAAAGAGAAGGTTTTCTTTTATTAGATGATTAATATCTTCCATTTGCCGGAGGAAATACTTTGGTTGAAGATAAAGAACTACGTCAAAAGTTTAATATCGCCCTCGAATTATTAATGAATAAAATCGAACCAGATAATAGCATTCTTGCGGTTTTTGTTCTTGGGAGTTATACTAATGGTATTGTGTGGGAGAAATCGGATATTGACATGGTGATTGTTACCAAGGAGGAAAAAGTGCTTCAGGATCTGATCGTAATAAGAGAGAATGAGGTGCAAATTAATGCCTACATTATCTCACGAAATGATTACCGTAGAAATCAACAACGATTTCTTCAAGGAAGCATGGTACATCATATGCTTTCCACAAGTAAACTCATCCGTTCATCTGATAAAGGGATCTCAGAGTTTAATAGAGATATGTTCTCAGTCGCGGATAGAGATAGGGAGTTACAGATCCTTATTCGCTCTGAAATGCTGGTGGGGGACATGTTTAAAATTAAGAAAACACTATATGTTGAGGAATCCCTTGAAAAAAGTATCAACTGGGTAATTAACGCCACTCAGGAAATAGCCCGAATTCTAATCTTTCTTGAAGGTAAAATTCCTGGTAGAGATATTCTTACTCAAGCACAGGAAGTTTCAACTAATGAAATCCTTGACAATATAATCTTACATGTATTCAAGAAGGGATTTTCTGAACAGAGTGTTAAGTATGCATTAAATCTCATTGAAGAATTTGTAGTGCAGAATACTCCGATCTTTTTCAAACCATTATTTGATTATTTAAAGAAGGGTATCGGAGAGAGAACCCATTCCGAGTTGGATCTGCATTTCCAGAAAGCGACTGGGATGCAAGGGTTAACCTTAGTAGAGTCAATCAGTTGGTTAAGTGATCAGGGTGTCCTGATGTTAGGGGTGAAACCAAAGAGAATCACAGCTAGAAGCCGAGTTACAGTAGATGAGACGACGGTTTTTTACATTGGAAGAGAGGAATGAAGATGAGAGACACAATCGAAGTGATTGGAGCACGTCAAAATAATCTGAAGAATGTAAATGTGAAAATCCCCCGGAATCAATTAACTGTAGTGACTGGAGTTAGTGGATCAGGAAAATCTAGCCTAGCTTTCGATGTGATCTTTGGTGAAGGCCAGAGGTTATTCCTCGAATCATTATCAACGTATGCGCGGTCACGAGTTGTTCAGGCTCGAAGACCTGATGTTGATTTTATATTTGGACTATCTGCTGTTGTATCTATTGAACAACATCAGAGTTTACGTAATTATCGCTCTACCGTGGGAACGTTAACCGATATTTCAACTTACCTTCGGCTGCTTTATGCAACTAAAGGAAAAGCTTTCTGTCCTTATTGTAATACAGAGGTTTCTGTGAAAACAGCCAACCAGATCGTTGAGAACTTATTATCTCTACCTCAAAACACTATGGTAGAAATCTACGCTCCAGTATTCAAAATATACGATGAAGATTATCGGTACTTATTTGATTCCCTACGAAGACGTGGGATCGGTAAAATCTGTATCGATGGACGAGAATATGATGTTGGAGATCAGATACCCCTTGATGAGAAGAAAAACTACATCATTGAAGCCTTTATTGATAAATTTGAAGTCAATTCAGATCTCCACCAGATTATGCTAGATACAATACGGGAATGTCAAAGAATTGGGGAAGGGTACATCAAGATACATATCCCAGAAAAAAATCAGAAATTTGAATCATTTTATCAGGATTTTGCGTGTTCAAAGCACCATCTTATGATGGGAGAACTCTTACCGTGGTATTTCTCACCAAATGAAGGTGATAGTGCTTGTTTAACTTGTCGTGGTCTTGGAGTATATCGGAGGGCTGTTCCGTGGTTAATTATCATGAATGAAAAGAAAAGCATTCGAAAGGGGGCTATTAATGAAAATATCTTCACTTTAAAACATCCATTCAAATATTTAGTTATTTGGAGCTTGGCAAAACATTATGGTTTCAGTTTAGATACTCCTTTCAAAGATTTAGATGCAAAAATTCGTGACATAATATTCTACGGTACAGGAGGGGAAAAATTTGTGCTTCGACAACCAGAGGATCTCGAACAGACATTTTCGAATGTTGGTAAAAAAGTAGCCTTTGAAGGTCTTATCCCTCCAATTGATCGTTGGTACAAGGAAAGAGTACGAAATGAATCTCGTCGATCTGCTAGATCTATGGATGATCATATTTACTTTCGTGGTATGACGAATGTTCTTTGTCCTGATTGTCAAGGAACCAAGCTGCTCCCCCAACGATTACTTGTACGTTTGAATGGAAAGGATATTCACGAGCTTGGTGACATGACATTAACCGAGCTCAGATCTTTCTTAGATACCTTAATAGTAGATGAAGAACGGAAACACATTGAAGAACCGATAATTGAAGAACTGAAGAAACGTTTAGACCTTCTTTGTGAGATTGGTGTTGGTTATGTTAGTTTAAATCGAAATGCCCACACTTTATCAGGTGGGGAAATCCAACGGGTTAGAATGTCTACTCAGATTGGTTCAGGATTAATGGGAATGCTTTATATCTTGGATGAACCAAGTATTGGTCTTCATCATCGAGATAACTTTCGGATCATTAACACTCTCAAAAAACTAAGGGACCTTGGAAATACTGTGATTGTTGTTGAACACGACACGGAGATGATGGAAGCAGCTGATTGGATTGTGGATCTAGGGCCTGGCTCTGGGGAAAATGGTGGGGAAATTGTCGCAGAGGGCACCGTTGAAAATATCAAGACTAGTTCAAACTCTATTACAGGACAATATCTCTCTCAGAAAAAGGTTATCGAGACCCCAAAAAAGAGAAGATCAATTAATGGTGAATATATTACAATCTCTGGAGCTTCAGAAAACAATCTCAAGAATATTGATGTAAAGATTCCATTAGGTATGTTAGTTTGTGTTACAGGTGTATCTGGTTCAGGAAAAAGTAGTTTAATTAATGATATTTTAACAAATGAACTCATTTCCCGTTTTCGTGATCGGAGGATCACCGCTGGAAAATATAAGAAGATTGAAGGTTTAGAACACCTCAAAGATGTCAGAATTATGGATCAATCCCCCATAGGGAGGACTTCCCGGTCCAATCCAGCGACTTATGTCGGTTTCTATGATAAAATTAGAGAAATTTTCTCAAAACTTCCTGAATCTAGGAAGCGTACTTATACTAAGACGACCTTTAGTTATAATTCCAAGGATTCAGGCAGGTGTGATGAATGCGAAGGTACAGGTGAAATTGTAACCCAGCTACAATTCATGCCTGATGTCCGGACATTATGCCCGATATGTAAAGGAAAACGATTCAAATCAGAGATACTTGAGATTGAGTATCGAGGCCATAGTATCGCAGATATTTTAGATCTTCCTGTTGAGAAGGCTTTAGATGTTTTTAAAGGTGTTAGATTGATTCACCATAAACTGAAGGTCATGAATGATCTGGGACTAGGGTATCTCAAGTTGGGACAGTCTTCAACAACACTTAGCGGGGGCGAAGCTCAACGGATAAAATTAGCCAATGAATTGGGCAAGCTAAAACGACATGAACACAATCTGTATGTTTTCGATGAACCATCTATTGGTCTCCATCTTGCTGATATCAAGAAACTTCTCTTTACAATAAATAAACTCATCGACGCGGGAAATAGCGTTATTGTGATTGAGCATAACCTTGACATCATTAAAATGGCAGATTACATTATTGATCTTGGACCTGAAGGAGGAAATCTTGGAGGATATCTTGTGACTGCGGGTACGCCAGAAGAAGTAAGTAAGGTACAGGAATCCTATACAGGTCAATATCTCAAAGAGTACCTTTAGGGTGGTGATGATGACAACAGCGTTAAACTACTTTAAGGTAACACCAAACATCATTATGACCGCAATGATGACTGAGGAGATAAATACGTTAATTAGACCCTATTTCTACACGAATATGAGTTGCATTATCCTTCCTGATGAATTAATTTTTGTTAATTCAGGCCCTCACGCTGATCTTGCATCTAAGTTCAGGAAAGATTTAGAGACTCAAACTGCAAAGAAAACATCAACTCTAATATTAACAAGTAAATCATGGGATGTAATATGGGGAATGGATGCATTTAAGGATGTAACGGTTATTAGCTCTTCAGCAACCAAGGCTGGTATTCGTACAAATTTAAAACAAGGAGTGGATAGTTCTTATCGGGAATGGATTATTCGCCAAGTTCCAGAAGATAATAAGGTCCATGAAAGTCTGATGAAATATGAGATTTTTGTCCCCACAATAGGATTTTCCAAGAAAAAAGTGTTAGGTTCAGATATCTATCCTTTAGAATTAGAAGTCACATTAGCTGGAGCGATATCAATTTATTGTCCCTCAGATAAAGTCCTATTTACGGGAAATGCCATTCAGAGCTTTATGCCTCCTTTTGTATGGCCAATTAGCGCGGTGAATCTATATCGAAAATGGGAAGAGCGAGAAATCGATAGAATCGTACCAGGTCGTGGTCCAGTAGTTGAGAAAGATTATCTAATTCAGATTAGAATGTGGATGGAAGCGTATCTAGACAAGTTACGGGAATATAGAAAGCAAAGTATCCCCGAAAGGCTTATTTTTGAACAAGATTATCCTGATCACCCTGGCAAATCCCGAAAATCTTGGATTGAGGGAGGGCCTTATCATACAGGAATACTCGAAAGACTAACGAACTATTGGTATAAACAAATACTAAAAGAAGAACAGGAAATAGAAGGGGATTTGATGTTCATTAGTTCATAGGGTAGCAATATGAGAAATGAAGAGCATATGATAATGGGTTTGGTTATTGCATTACTTGCGGGTGTATATGGGCAGGGTTTCATTGAATATTTTGATTTCATCTTATATGTGTTCTTTGTAGGCCTCACTGTATTCGGTTCAGTAGTACCTAATCTGATCGAACCCCCTCACAAAGAGAATCACAGACAATTCTTCCACTCTGTTTTAATACTTCTAATTTTAGGGATTCTATTCATCTGGCTCATCATTGGGCAACAATCTATTATCACTTATCTTTTATTGGGCTTTATTCTTGGTTATTTGTCACATTTACTCTTTGATGTAACGATCAAGAGAGGTTACTGAAATTAGAGAACTTTTAGTAATCAATATCATTATTTATGACCATGAAATTAAACAGGTAATGACTATGGATCTATTTTACTTTACCATAGATGTTGTACTAGCATTAGTAAGCTTAATTCCTACCACCATTCTTTATAAATATTACAGAAAAACGAGTATATTGGATTATCTCATTTTTTCTTCACTATTTTTTTCTGCATTTATAAATCTACTAATTTTTGCAGTCAACACTGATTTAGAAGTCTCAAATCCAATCTTATCACAAATTGAAATGTCCTCCTATATTATCATAATGTTTCTAATTTTAATACATACATTTCGTATTAAATGGGAAAAAACCCCTCCATTGATTTTTTATCCTAATTTATTGTTATTTCTATTTTTGCTTATACCCTTCGAATTAGTCTTTTCACCTGAAGCTGAGATTCTTATTCTTATAAATACCTTGGGCCATCTTTATCGAATAGGGGCGTTAATTTTTGCAATTTATGTTTACACTACAGTTAATATTTTGATTGAAGATGTTAGACTCGAACGAGTAAGAAAATTATGGATTCTTGTAGGCTTACTGTTAATCTTATTTCCAATTCAAAGGATTGGATTGATTTTAAATTTCTGGGGGACAAATGATTTTATTGAAATTATGTCAACAACAGGATTGATATTAGTTGCTCTAATTGCTTTGATATATCCTGAATTTGTATTAATTTCAAAAATTCAAATTAGTAAAGCAATAAATTTGTATACCGAAGTCTTATCATTTCAATCTGATCAGATAGAAGATTTTGGTATGAAAGTACTTGTTAACTACTTAAGACGCATCCCTCCAGAGATAATAGGCAAGGTTCCTTAATGTTCAACAGAGAATAACCATATATTAATTGTTTAAAAAAATCAATTTAACATGGACATTTTTTTCCATATAGCTGTAAATGCGGCAATAGCATCTCAACTGAGTCGAAATGAAAACTCACAGCGTGCATGTATTTTCGGGGGGATTGTTCCTGATCTGGATGTAATATTTGCCTGGATTCCATTCATAATCCCTCAACTATTCATTTTACAGCATCGTGGATTATTTCATACAGTGATTGCTGCTCCTTTTATCGCTGGTGCAATAATTGTTTCAACCCAATATTTATCCAAAATAAATTTTAACCAAAGACTAAAAAAACCAGTTAAAGCGATATATACTGAACTAAATTATCGTAGCTTATTATGGGGCGTCTTTGGTGTATTATTACATTTAATATTGGATCTTATATCGTATAACGGAATACTGCTCTTCTACCCCTTCAGCGAACAACGAATCGCTCTCAATCTAATTTCAGTTATCGATCCATTAATATCAGTGTTGTCTGGTTTGGTTGTTCTTCGCTTCATTTACAATAAATGGATCAACTCTAGCACCTATACGTTCTTACACTTCAAGAAGTCAGCTAGATCAATCAGTATGCTTTTTGTTCTCGTAATAGTCATATATGGATCTCTTCAAGTCAATACAATACTAAATCAATCCCCAATTTCCACTAAACCTGAAATAATTCCCTTACTTAGATGGACATTCATTAAAAACGAGAATGAGATTAAGATAAATCTAGTAAACCAATTGACACAAGACATCATAAAAACCTACAGTTATGCATCTCTTTCATATAATCAGACAGCTTGGAATATTACAAGCATTAATTCGGTTATTAAAGAAGCCAAACAAACATTAGACTATAAAATATTCCAATATGAACGAGCATCAGAAGCATACTTTGCTGTGAATGTTACATTCAATGAGCAGGAAAATGAATGGGAAGTTTCATTTTTAGATACCTTCCAAGATGCTCAATCAAAGTTCTATGGATTCCCAAGTGGACCTTTCATGGAAAGCGAAGTCAGTATTAGTATGAGTCAACTATAATCTCTTCCCGAAAATTACCTAAATCACAAGAATAAAAGACCTTCAGTAAGAGGTCAGTTTTATGGATTCACAGGCAAGTTCAACGTGTTTTTATTGTAAGACCATTAAGAAATATGAAACGACGTATCCCGTTCGATCAGGCTATTTTTCCGTGGATGATACTGCATTTAGATGTATATTACATTCTCAATTCCAGTGCTCACGATGTAATAGATTCCACCACTTTAGCTGGCTTTATTGGTGTGAAAATAAGCAAGAATTAATATGTGGTGATTGTAACAAACCAGTCCTTCACCCTATTACCTTTTGGAATACTACATATACCTATTCCTTCAGGTGTTCGAGCTGTAATAAACCTCATTTTGATTTATATTACTCAGAATTTCAAGGAAAACATCCATGGCAGTTGGACATGGAAAAGCATACTCATCCTGTAGAATTAAAGGAATTAGATTTTGAGAAATGGAAGCCTGAGAAAGTAAGAAGAGGTAAGAAGATCACAGTGGATGAAGCTCTCAAAATCCCTAATGCTGTCTTATCAAAGAGAAAGAAAATGTCGAACCGTGTCGGGTCAGTTAAATTCCATTCTCCTCTATTAGATCAAGCTACAATAAATCAAACAGAGGTTCGAACACAGTGGGAACAGACTAGTAAACAGTGGATAGATCTAGTGAACCACACCTCTCAAGATGATATTGGGGATATAAATCGACAGTTGATTATTGATCCCGCAGTGTGGAAATTGATCGGAGAAGTAAATAACCTATCTGTGCTTGATGCAGGATGTGGTAATGGGTATTTCAGTAGAGCTCTTGCGTTAAGGGGTGCTTTAGTGACAGGGGTTGATCAATCAGAGGTATTAATTGATTATTGCTTGAATAAAGAAGAGCAACAAAAATTAGGAATCGACTATCATGCTTGCTCTTTAGAAGATCTTCATCAAATAAATGATGACAAATTTGACTTAATTATTTCAAATATCGTGTTTGTAGATGTTTTACATTATAGACGGGCATTTAAAGAGCTTGCTCGCGTATTGAAACTAGAAGGAAGATTTATTTGGTCAAATTTGCATCCAGTATTTGCTAGAGTTGGTAATTTGTTTTATCGACTTCCTTTTGATACTCCACGGAACGAAGAACGGCTTTACGTGATGATAGACAGATATTTTGATTCAGGAGGAACTTTAATTTCATGGGGTTCATTGGAACCTATCTGGCAGTTTGATCGAACTCTTTCAGAATATAGTGTTGCCCTGAAAGATGCAGGATTTTTAATTCGAGAAATTTTAGAACCTAAACCTGATAATGAAGTAATTAAAAACCATCCAAGACTACTTGCATTTGATACGGATCGTATCCCATTCTTCATAATCTTTGAGTGTGTAAAACAAAAGTAGAGACCCCTATTCTTTTAAAATTCATTATCATTCAATAAGGAAAAGTGAGGAAAGATAAATCCAAAACGTTAGTATGCGAGGGTATTCTTGTGGGAATGGGAATAATAATGGGTATAATTGAAATTGTGTTTGCTCAATCAGCTCCCTGATGGAACCAAGTAAAACCTGGCTTCGCCATCTTTACTAACCATCTGCAGTTCTGAAAAGGTGAAATAGTTGGAAACTACCTTGGTACCAGGACGTAATTCTTGCTTAAGCTTCTTTACCAGTTTATCATTAGTATCCTGAAGTAGATAGCAGGTGACTAAGGTAGCCTCGCTTAAATCCTTGTAGAAGAAATTCCCATAGATGATCTTGATACGACTCCGTAATCTCATGACTGTGATTAAAAGTTGACACCACAGGTAACGCAGTGGATCAATTTCAATCCCTACAGCTCTGGCCCCATAGTGTCGGGCTGCAATGATAATAGTTCGGCCATCACCGCACCCTAAGTCATAGACAACATCATCTGGTCCTATATTGGCCAACTTTAACATTTTATGGACCATTCCCATTGATGTCGGAACCCAAGGCGCTCCCACAATACCAGGCCAGAATATGGATATAAAAAGGACAATTAAGATTATACCGATTATAATTGGCACTTCTAGCCCCAATTTAATTTCTTTCTCCTTACTATTCTACTGTAAATAACTAGTGAAGAACGAAAGCATAAGCTTATTCTTCTATTTAATTTCAGAGAGCATTTGCTTGGTTAATGGCTGAAAATCAAAATAATACCGTAAGACTCTTTCTCCAAATTCATAGTAGATTTCATAATCTTTACAAAATAGTAATTCTCCTTTTAAAACCTGATATTGAAAACCCAATTTAGCATCATTTAATATTGTAATATCTACTTTACTGCCTATTGTTTCTTCAAGCTCTACTGATAGTTCTATTTCATATTTATCTCTTACTGACTCGGTGATAGCACCTTGAATGAAAAGAGCAATATCAATATCATGGAACTTATCGTATTCTAAAGAACTACCGTGGAGAAATGCAAAGATAACATGCTTTTCTTTTTCAATTGCCTCTATAATTCTTTTCTTTATAGTTTCTATCTAAATAACATCCTGTTTTTCTAAGAATGCCTTAATTTCACCAATAAATAGATTCAGATCATTTAAATCCCTTTTAATGGTGGAATATACTCTTCTATCATCTATTATATCATAACGATGGACTAGAAGATTCCTGAATTGAGCCATTTTTTTAAGTCGATCTGCTAAATCAGCAGAGATCACATTTGATTCTTTTAATACAGTATAACAATCACTATATGTATCAGGTACGCGATTACCAACCCTCATGGTTATGTGGTTACATAATATTGAAGCTGCTTCAATTACCACAATTAATTCATACTTAACAGCAGCTATTCGTTCTTCGTTTTTAAGAAAATCATTCACATCTATTTTAACATAATTTGTTATTTTTTCTAACCCCACCTGAATTTCCTTGGTTCTTGTTATTATCAGATCGACATTGAATTTCAATGAATTTTCAACCATTAAGTCCACTCAAAGAAATTAGTTGTATTTTCTTAAAAAGATGTTCTTAATAAGAATTCCTCTTTTGGAAAGATGTTTCTTCAATCGTTACTCTTTACACATTACTCTTTTTATATTCTTTTCCAAAAATTTCGAATTATTGATCAAATTGTAACCATTCAATTTTCATCCACAATAATAAATAGGGAAAGAAGAAGAAATGAATTAGACAAGAAGTGTTCAAGTATAACCTACTATAAAACACGTCATTTTTCCTTCTCTGACAACAAATCCTTCTTATAAGTCATTACGGTGAATACATGGGGAGGAGAAGTTCTTGTGGAACTCTCTAAGATATATTCAGACTTCTCGTATAATTTTCGTGCATTAACCAAGCGTTCAGCTGTATGAAGAATCATCCTTTCCTTCCCACGAGAGAGAGCATATTCTTCAACCTTCTCAACCAATAATGTACCGATTCCCCTTCTTCTATGACTTTTTCTTACTCGAAGTTGAATTAAATCTGCCCGTTTATTTGTTTGGAGTTGGACTCCAATGAAACCCACAATTACTTCTCTATCTTTCACGACCCAAAACTTTCCTGGTTGATGAATAAAGTAAGCATAACTCTCTTCCTCTCCAAGGGGATCTTCTGAGAGAAATTCAGGAAAGAATTCCTGCATAAACTCATCGTGTAACTGCAGAATTTGGTCTTTATCCGCCTCATTGTAATCTCTAATTATCAAACAGGGATTCACACCTTTCTCTGATTATTAGATGGATATTAACAGTAATTTGTTTAAATGAAAAAAAAAGATTATATGAATTTGCCTCCAATAATAATCTCTATTGGGTAAATGTCTGAGAAATTCTTGGATAACTAAGTAAATTGTTAGAATCAAGATTTCACTAAGTTAAAACCATCAAACTTATGGGCTCAACCTTACGATAGTATTCAAACAGATTCTGTTGCTTTTTAGCAAACATAGAACTAAACCCGAATAAATGTTCGTTCTCTTGTATATAAGGCTGGATAAGTTCCCAATCTTTAGATTGTAGGGGACTGAATTGTCCACCATTCAATTGACTTGTTTCTACTTTTTTAAGAGGATCTTGAATGTAAATAGCTCCTCCAGAAGCCAATGAGAAAAGATTGCCCCCAGGGTATGGTGTTATTAGTGGTGTTTGTTCACCCTTATCATTAAATTCTATACCATTAAGTATAATGAATCCACCTCCTTTCAGGGGGTCTCCAGCCATGAAAGATTCTGCGAGATAATCCAAACAAGTACCATTGATTACTACTCGCGGTTTTCCGACCGCATTAATCAATGGTCTTCCTGCAGCATTGCCAAGTACATATGCTTCTCCTCCTTTGGCACCATACATGAAAGTTTGGCCCACGTCTCCATAGATCACGAGTTTTCCATTTTTCATAATCTGAGCAACTTGGTCTTGAGCTGAGGCATGCACAAAAATTTCAGCCCCATCAAGGCCAGATCCAAGGTAGTCTCCGGGATTTCCGTACACATCAATTCTAAGATCGAAAGAGTTTGAACCTAATCCACATCCACAGAATCTCTGTCCTCTCCAGTCGAATGTATACATATGCTTCCAACCAAGTTTATAAGCATTGACAATCAGTCTGGCTGCAGAGTTTTCTCCTTCAGGGGAAAATTTTGATACATCCATTATCAACGCTTTCTCATGAGAATAGGGAGCCCGCAGGGCGTCTTTTGTTTCCCAATCAATACTCACCCAGGGTGTTTCAATCGATTCAGTTATTAATGGGATTCCCCTAAAGATTTTCCAAAGTGTTTCCTCAATATTGGCTCGAACCCAGCCATCCTTCGAATAAGGTGTAAGATGTAATCGATCGAGTGAAGCTGTGAGTACTTCCACAGCGTTTCTACTTGCTTCGATAGACTGTTGAGCTTGTTTCAACAATTTTTCACATAGCTGTGAAAATGAAGCAACTCCTGGATTAATAGATGAGATAGTCATGGGAATATAATCAAAAATTCTTGTGAACACTTCCTGAAATGATTCCTTTACTAGTGTATTCTTTTCCACATGTATTGGATTACCAAACTTATCTGTACAATACATTGTCTTTCTATCTTTACCAAGATTCACAGTGAAAATGAAAGCACCACCATCAGTGTAACTCCCGCCTCGTGCATTCCAGTAATGGTCTGCTTTTGCAGCAAAACGGGAATCTGCATCTGCTAGACTACGTAGAAACGCATCGATTACTTGCCGCTCTGAAGCGATTAATCCTATTCTTTCCTCTCTATATTGAAGAGCAAAAACTTGTGGTCTAAGCATTGAGGTATCTGTAATCCCTATAAGCTCAATAGAGTCATTTATAGGCTTTGATCGCCCCACAATGAAGAACCAGGGTCCGTCAGGGGATCCATGAATGTGAGCTATTTGTAGTTCACGATAGATTTCCTGTTTTGTTTTACTTAACAGTAAAAAGTCTCGTTCTGTTGTTGGTGCCAACGCTTCAAGTAAGAATTCAAGCGGGTACTTGTAAATCCTACTCCATAAGTCAAAAAGATAAACTGCTACTTCTGTGTCAGTCAAAAATAAAGAGAAGATGTTTCGTTGTGCTAGGTATTCAGATACTGAATGATAGTTTGAAAAATCACCATTATGGACCAGAGCTTCATGTAAACCAATAAATGGATGTGCACCTCCAGGATGCCAAACCGTTCCTTTTGTGGGGTAACGGTGGTGTCCTATCCATATATGAGCAGATAATGCTTCCAGCTTATAGTATTCGATTACTTGATGACCATAACCAACTAATTTGAAAACCAATAAATTTTTTCCATGGGATAGTACAAAAGCTCTTTTTTCACCTAAAGATGCATAATACTTTCTGTTTAAAGCATAAGTATTTTGATATACAAACTCATCCTCCGCTTCATTTGGAGAAAGCTCAAAGTGATTCTTTTTCATGAACTCATTGAGAATTTCCCCTTTTACTCTACAAAAATACCTATATACCCTTGGTGGTTCTACTTCTAGGCCAATGTCCTGATAATTCTCTATTGTCTCTACCCAATCTTCAGCATACACATCAAAATTTGGTCTGATAAACTCATTTGTCACATCCTCAAAACAACTTGAGTCAAGGAATGCAATTTGAATAATGTAAGAATCCTCTAAAATATGCTGTGCAACTCCTAATTGTTCTGAAGAAAGACCCAAAACAGCAATTCCACCTCCTTTCCCGTTTCCACGATTTTTCATCTGAATAAGAGATTCTAAGAAATGCCACCCTTCTAAAGGAACTGAACATGCTGCTCCAATTACCCCACAACCACCTTCTCCAACTTCTTTCTCTTTTATGTGCAATCCTTTTACCAAATGGCTTCGAGACTTAATAATACGTTCTACTGTGTTCATTTCATGCACCATGATAAACTAAAAGATCAGTTCTACCTCTTAACTCCCTAATTGAACGAAGTTCAAAAGTTTCAAGTATTTGTCTCCATTGAATAGCCCACGATTGATATAGATTTATTATCCGTTGAGCCCCCCATTCTGGATTAATGAGTAAAGACAGTTCGGGATCAGTTGTTGTGATTCCTATTTGACATCCTCTTCCTCGCTCGCAGTTTCCACAATGTGTGCAACCAACAGCTATCGCTTCTGCTGTACCTATAACACAACCATCAGCTCCCAAAGCTATCGCTTTAGCGACATCATACGCTGTTCTAATCCCTCCACTTGCGATCAGTACTATTTTATCACGAACCCCTTCTGATTCGAGATATTTATGCACTTTAGGAATTGCATACTCAATTGGCATCGCAATATTTTTCTTCGCAATCTCTGGAGCAGCTCCTGTACCCCCATAAGCTCCATCGATGTGAAAAATATTTGCCCCTGCATAATAACTACCTATAGCTACCATATCGATATCTTTCGGGGTAGATACTTTAACAGATACTAATGCTTTGGGATTCACACTCTTTATCCAGTCCACATGCTTTTTATGATCCTCAACAGAATATACGGAATGAAAGGGGAATGGTGAATATAGTGTCGTAAAAGGCACTGATTCCCTCATCTTAGCTACCATAGAAGTTACTTTATCTGCCAGTAAGTGTCCACCTAAACCTGGTTTTGCCCCTTGAGCATACTTGAACTCTACTATTCGAGCATACTGAATTGTTTCTTCTCGGACACCAAATAATCCCGTGGCTACCTGAGTGATAACATGGTCTTTATAAGGTACCAGTACAGGGGGATATCCCCCTTCTCCCGTGCACGTAAACGTATTTATATGCTTAGCAGCAATTGCTCGTGATAACATGAAGTTTTGACTTACGGATCCTAAGGACATACCTCCTCCATATACTGGTATTGAGATCACAATTTTGGGGCCTTTCCTTTTGTTTAATGGAATAGAAAGATCAATATCAGGATCACCTTGTTGTGTATGAACATCATCCATTTTGAAATCAAGTAAATCAAACCCTCCTCCTGATCTTCCAACCTTATATTCAAGTCTTGATCTTGGAGGCCAACCAGTCTGTGCCTGTTCATAGGTTGCTAAAATTAAATCAGCTGTCCAACGTTTGTCGCCTAAAGCTCCTGGAATCCCATATTTCAGCGATGCTAGAACTTGTAGTCCCTTGGCAATGTTCATAGCGTGTTTGTTGATAATTAGGTCAATAGCTCTTGGCAATATCACCAAACGCCTCCTTTTCTAAATCCTCGTTAAACATAGCTCTCCCAATGTCTCCTCGTAATCTTCGCACATCACGCATTCCCATTGCACTCAATATTTCAATTAATTGGTCATGCCATGAAGCAAATAGATTCATTAATCGCTGAGAACCCCATTTTTTTGAAAATTTATCTTTAGAGATTCTTCCATTCTCAGAGGAAATACATTCACCTTCAAACGTGCACTGCAACGCAACTAATGACACAGTATCAATTGCAACTAAATCTGCACCGCATATAATCGCTTTGGGAACATGTTCAGCAAGGATGATACCACCACTAGTAATGATTGTGACTTCATCACGTAACCCTTCTCTTATTAATGTTGTATGAACTGTTTTAATCAGATCCTTTACAAATCTTGGATTATTTTTTTCAAACTCTAATCCATGATAATTAGCATATAAATGAAGACCATCCACCCCCTCTTGAACGAGTTCTACTGTTTGCTCTTCAATACCCCGCTTGAATGGAATCCTTACTAGTATTGGTGCTTGAGGATTGAGTGACCTTATTCCATTGTAAATGTCTGGATCAAAATCTATTATCTCTATTACTCTGGATTTGGATATAAGCTTTGATTTATTATCTATTTCAGAAGGAGTAATTAAAGGAATCATGAAAGGGTCGGCTACTTGTTCGTTATCCTCCGAGTTTGATCCATTAGCGATGT
>JBHLPQ010000027.1:0-27231 GCA_048939265.1 Promethearchaeota archaeon | reverse complement strand
TGTAGGAAGGAAAGCTAGATCTGAAGCATAATCCTTCAATGGAATATATCCTGAATCACCTCCATGTAAGATACTAAATTCAGGAAATTTAATCTTGAAGAGGGTTATAGATCCAGGATGAACTCCACTCACAGCTGAAATCTCACAACTATTAATTGAAAACCTTTCACCTGACTTTAAAGCTTTCACCTTCTCTGTAGGAATCTTCTTTTCTAGGGCTTTGACCACGTTTGGATCTGCAATCACCATTGCCCCAGAAGTCTCGAAAATTTTCATGGTTGTTTCAATATCAAAATGATCTCTATGGGTGTGGGTGTTTAATTGCAGATCTAAGTTTTTCAACGCTTTTATCTGATCCTCGTTATCAAAACACATTTTACACATATCAATGGCAATGGTTTTATCCTTTGTTCTAAAAATCACACCTGAATAGCCAAAATAAATGAATTCTATCTCATTCTTCTCAATTGGTAATGTTAGTAACTCTTTTATTGGAGTTGACATGTTTGGGAACACCTTATAGCTAAGAAAATTTGTTACTAATGACTATTTTTATAGTGGTTAGTAATTCTTGGATTTGCTTGGTTAACTTGAGGTTTATAAGAGATAAAGAGTGGTTTAATAAGAGTGGATCTCTCCCCTTTAAATTGACACCCCTCTGTAGAAGAAATAAACTTGATGAGGAATAGGTTGGAAAAGATAGATCTTTCACCGTTAGTAGATTGTCCAAACCTAAGAGAAGTTAGAATAGAGGAAAATCCGCTGGAAAACTTCAACACCTAGAATTTTATGTTTATGATTAAAAAATGATTTAATAAATATCGAGTTATAAACAAGAACGCCCCTTGAAATACTGGGGAATGTAATCACTTCAAGAGTGAGTAAGTACATTATAATCATTTCTTAGTTATTTCGCTAATCACAAACTTTTAAAGTTTGTAATCTAGTGAACTAGACAAAGTATTTAGCTCATTGTTAATATTTTTGAGGTTCTAAAATTGACCAGCTCTAAAGAATATATGGAAATTGACATGAAATTCGGTGCTCATAATTATCATCCCATCCCTGTTGTTGTAGCGAGAGCGCAAGGTGTTTGGGTTTATGATCCTGAAGGAAAGAAGTATTTAGATTGTTTATCTGCTTACTCGGCTGTCAATCAAGGCCATGTACACCCTAAAATTGTGAAAGCATTGATAGATCAACTTGATCGTGTTGCTTTGACTTCGCGCGCATTTCACAATGATAGAATGGGGCTTTATCTAAAGCATTTACTTGATGTGTGCGGGGAAGGATTTGATATGGCCCTTCCTATGAACACTGGAGCAGAAGCAGTTGAGACTGCTATAAAAATGGTACGTCGTTGGGGGTATGAAGTGAAAAAAGTTGAACCAGACAAAGCGGAGATAATTGTATGCGCTGACAATTTCCATGGTAGAACAACCACTATTGTAGGTTTTTCTACAGATCCTCTTGCCAATACAAATTTCGGCCCATATACTCCTGGGTTTAAGATTATTCCTTTTAATGATCCTGAAGCTTTGGAAGAAGCAATTACTCCAAATACGGTAGCATTCTTAGTGGAACCCGTCCAAGGGGAAGCAGGTGTTATTGTGCCTTCTGATGGCTATTTAAAGAAGATTCGAGAGATCTGTACCAGGAATAACGTTCTTTTAGTCCTTGATGAAATTCAGACTGGATTTGGACGAACTGGTAAGATGTTTTGTCATCAGCACGAGGGAATTATTCCAGATGTGATGACCTTAGGAAAAGCTCTTGGAGGTGGCTTACTTCCAGTTTCTGCAGTTGTTTCTAGAAAAGAGATTATGGAGGTCTTTATTCCAGGTTCTCATGGCTCTACATTTGGTGGTTTTCCCTTAGCATGTGCGGTTGGTGATGTTGCGTTGGATGTTCTAGTTGAGGAAAAGTTAGCTGAACGATCAGCAGAATTAGGTACATATTTTCTCGAAGAGCTTAAGAAGATCAGACATCCCAGGATTAAAGAAGTAAGAGGGAAGGGTTTATTCACTGCAGTCGAGCTTAATGAAAAAGCCCGACCCTTAACTGAGAAACTAATCAAGGAAGGAATTTTGGCGAAAGAAACCCATGATTTCACCATTCGATTTGCTCCCCCTCTCATTATCACAAAAGATGAATTGGATTGGGCATTAGATATAATAAAAAAGATCCTAGGGTCATGAATGCCAATCACATCATCCCCAGATAAGGATGATAATGAGAACGATCCCTAAGAGGCCTGTTATTAAACCATTAAAGAACAACCACCAGCGAGACGCATGTAAAGGTAATGTCCTCCTCATCTCCCATTTACCCCTCTCTGTCTCACTTTTTATCGGCATTTTAAACGGTAAATGGATGAGGTACGTTCCTTGAAGTGCTTTAATTGTTTCTAATCCCGTTAATCCTGAAACAAATCCACCAACTAGCATTGCAGTTGTACGAGTAACTCCCTTCTCCTTGACTTCTTTTTCTGGATCTACACTTGGAAAAAGATCCAATATTAAATGAGAGGCGAATCCTAGAAAGAAAGGGGTGAAGACAAGTGCTAAGATTAGACTTTGATCATCAGGAATAGCTAAAAATTTTTGGATGAAGAATATTAACGCAATAAATAGTGGAATGAATACACTATGAGTAGCTATATCTCGATGATGCATCCAATTTAGAAGTAAATCCCAGTCAGGAGCTTCTGCTCCAATTAGTGTCATCAGAAAGGCGGTAACAACCCATAATGGGGAAATATCTATCAGTTCTGGGATATAGTTCGTATCAACAAACCAATAAATCACGAGATAAATAATGAAAATGATTATTGCAGTAATTAAGTGCCACTTCCGATTTGCCATTTTGTGTTGCCATCCATGATTTTTCTTTTTGGTTCCATGTCTACTTTTAATTTTTTTCTGTTTGCTTCCAAAATTGCTTTATAACACCTCCAACTACTGGTTAATAAAAGACCATAATGATAAAGAGGATCACCACACATGATGGACTGGAAACACTTACGGCCGGCAGTTTGGCCAGGCTCAGAAATGCAGAAATGTATTCCTCAAGGGGATGTCCAACCTAATGGTATTGACATATCAATTGGCCGATTATTTCGTCTAAGTGGAACTGTCAAACTTAGTTCTAAGAAAGAAGACCGCCAATATCCTGAAATGCAGGAACTGAAACCCCTTAACAACTATTGGCACCTGAATCCTGGAACCTATCTTGTTGAGGTAACAGAAGAAATTGTGATTCCCAATGACGCTATTGGGTACGTTGCACCTCGCTCAACACTTCTTCGAATGGGTGCGACTGTCTATTCTGGAATTTGGGATAAAGGATTCCAAGGGGTGGGTGATAATCATGGACGTATTCTATTACAATCATCCCTCAGCTTTCAAATTCAAATCTCTGTAGCAATTGCTCAAATGATTTTCATTAGTGCGGTTGACGATAAAACAGTGTATCAAGGTACCTATCAACCGGTTTCAAATTCTTAAGAAGAGATAATTCGGAATATTTGCTTGGAAATTCTCTCTGAATGGCATTCTGGGCATTTGTGAGGGTCTGATATTCGAGATCTGCCAGAGAAGGTATAATTACAGTTCATACAGACTGCAGGGCGAACTTCAATTCGTTTATTGTCATATCGTATTGTTTTTCTTACCGAATCCAAATCTTGAACAACAACTTTAACAGGAACATTTATTAGGTCTGCTAATTCCAATAAGGTCAATCCTTCATCTTCAGATAAAAGCTCTACTATTTTTTCTCTCCGCGTTTTCATAATTTCTCAACTCTTCTTTTGTGATTGGAAGAAGGCTAGTGAAACGAGTCTAAAAAGCAGATCTGTATTTACGCACGCAATTTTCAGTTTTAAGTAAATTAGTTTCGCCAGCTTTTTTTGCTTTTCTCTACTTAAACTGCATTCTCCTCGATTGGTTCATCTTCTTCAATAGGGAAAATTATTTTTATTGGCCCACATTGAATGGTTGGTAATGTAATCGCATCATAAACGGAACTGTTTATTGGTATTCTTGATAAATTACTCATTCTGGCTATGTAACTCACTCCTCCAATTATCATAAGTATTGGGCTCCAATAAAGGATAAGAATTAGATTCATTGCCATTGGGTTAAACCAATTACTTGTTATCCATTTTAAATGTTCAAGTAAGAGATAAGGATGGGATAGAACCGATATGAAAAAAAAGACATATGGGGTAATTAAATACAGAATAATCAAAAATTTTGCTAATACTCTTATATCAATTTGTACAAAATTTTCATTTTGACTGTTCATACTAGATCAAACTCTTAATTATGGGTGATTTGTATTTAGATGGCTTGTTTTAATAAAAACCTATTGTCCATCGTCAATCAGATTTAAGTGTCTTTTTAATTGATTTATGCTTTTTATTACAGTTCTAGTATTTTAAAGTTATACATGAAAAGAACTTCTTTAAACATTGAGTTTAAATCTTAAAACAATATTCCGAGAGAAAAACATTTTTCTCAATGAATCAAATGATTATTATTAGAAATACAAGATCAGTGAATGATATAGAATTCCCTACTAATAATTAACATCCTCTTTACTTGGTGATATTCATGTTTCAGTTCCTTTTTATCGGTTTATTCGTAGCTGGTGCAATTTACGTCGTATTCTTTTTAATATTTTCCACTGTTAAGGCAGAAAAAAATTTCTCTATGGATGTTTATCGTTACCTTAGTCGACGATATTCTAATACAGTTATAGTGGATTATGGGGGACTTTCAACTGATCCCATCATTCACTCACATAATGCTGGACCATTCAAACTTATAGAGGTCAAAGTAATTTCAGAAAAAGAGACAACTAGGACTGATCAGGATCTGATTTTACGTGGAGAAGTTGATCTGGACAAATTTCAAAAAGGAAGTAATAGACCTAGCCTAACTTTAAGTCCTCAACTTCGATGGGAACAATATCCCCACGATATTGTGGTTGGAATCCCCAAACTTGACGATCGGTTTATCATATCATCCAATGATACCATTTTTCCTCGTTATATATTGGCGCAAACAGATCTTGGTAACCTCATTCAAAAAAGCTTTGATTTAGAAGAATATTTTATTCGATGGGTGAATGATAATCCTATAGTTCAGGTACGAATGGAAACAATGAGCTCGAATAGTTTTATACAAGCGTTTAATATCCTCCTTGGAACTATTGGTGCTCTTTCTGAGAAAGGATATCTAACCAGAAGTATTGTTAAAAAGGTACCAGTACACGAAGAGAGAAAACCATTAGATTTTACCTTTGAAAGACACGAGAAACCTGTCCAATATATCCAAAAGGTAGAAACTAAACTAGAAGATACGGTTGATGTTCAGGAAGATATATCAAAACCAGAAGTACCAAAGACTAGTTGGAAACCACCCCCAGCAGTTTCAGAAGAGTATAATACCAGTTATAAAAAGCAATCCCTAAAAAGCCCATATAAATCACTTTTTACCTCTATTCAATATCAAACAAAGAGTATTGAGTATAAATCCGATCGAGTAATTATTCTTACCTATTCAAGAACTACTCCAGAAATTGTCGTTACATTTCCAGAAGAAAACCATGCACTTTTCACAACAATAATCGATGGCCTTTCTTCGGGAGATTTTGAGCTCCAGATTGTATATCAGGGACAACCACGTCAGATAGACTGGAGTGATGCATGGAAAGATATTGAGATTCAGAGTCCTCCGAAAATTATTGAAAAATTACGTGTGAGAACAGGAATAGCCCATCGGATTACAACTACTGGTGAAACCATGATAATTGTGAAAGATCACCCTGGTAAGGGGATTGAATGCAACATCAAAGTTCCAAAGACAATCCGAGGTATAAATTCAGGTTATTCACTCTTAAAAGATATTACCTGGTTTATTGAAATGATTTTCATGTAACATGAAGATTAGAAAAGCTATTATAACTGAGACTGTGAGAACGACTAAATTCATAACTTACGGATAAACTCTCGAGTAAAACATATTAAAAAATAACGAATAAACTACCTGTCTTTGAAAGCATAAACAAACTTCGATGTGAGATTACTTGTGACAGTTCTCAAAATTGTACTAATTGGCGATGGTGGTGTTGGGAAAACTGCCATCCGGGAGAGATACCTTGGCAAAGGATTCAAAGCCCAATATCTCTTAACTATTGGTGCAGATTTTGCCATGAGGGACGATGTGATTCGAGGGGAGTCTATAAGATACCAGATATGGGATTTAGCAGGACAGCAGCGATTTGATGCTGTTCGAGAAGTATACTATAAAGGTAGTGTCGGAGCACTCCTTGTTTATGATGTTACACGCCCTGATTCCTATTTTAACACCCCTAAATGGATTAATGAACTGTGGACAAATAATGGCAGGGGTAGAGTACCTATCGTGGTTGTTGCGAACAAAATCGATATGCGAGAACTCTCTGATGATACAGTATCCCCCGAACAAGGAAGAATATTTACTGAACGCCTTACTAAGCTTACTAGACCAGAAGGTTTTGATTGCTTCTATATTGAAACATCAGCGAAAACAGGTGTGAATATTCAAGCAGCGTTCACATTACTTGGAGAGAACATCATGAGATTTGTAAATCGCCAACGCAAAACAAGCCGTACGACGACAAGTCGCCTACGTGCGGCAGCACAGCAGCAGAGATCTTTTTCAAGGCAATACTAATCTCAATTCTTTTTTAATCAAAGCTGATGATCTCTTCTTTAACCAGCAGCTCAAAAGAGTGATTTAAAATAAACTAAAATATGTTTTAGACTAATTTTTGATTCTCCTGCTTCTCTAATATGAAAAACGTAGAAAAATACCCCAATAGACGTTTTCCGGGGTATTACTTTTAGAATGTCAAATAAGAGTTTATAGCCTTTTGGTGAAACTGTCCGTGGATGTTGATCGATGAGCTCAACAAATAATTGAGTTTTTCCCCCAAAAAAACCGCTCATAATATCTTTTGGGCGGGGTCGGCGTCGTATTAACAAGGATATTTTCCCGAGAGTAGTTGCACCCCAAGAAATAAGCTTACGTCGAAATCCCCAACCCTCTACAGTTGAACGGGTTCCAATTACCAACTCTTTTCCTTCTAGCAATAGGGAAAACCCATCCGCGATCTTCTCTGGAGGATGTTGAAAATCACAATCAATAACGAAAAAATAATCAGTTGTTGTAATTTTAATTGCATCAACAAGAGAAATGGTTAACCCTTTTACAGCCTCATCTTTGCGATTTAATAGTTGTATTTTTGGATTCTTTGTTCCCCAATTCTTAACAATTTCGGCAGTTCCGTCTGTCGATCCATCATCAGCTACAATTATCGAAACTTGAGGATATAATGATACTAATCGAGTTATCATTTTATTTATATTACTTTTCTCATTTAATGTGGGAATGATGACAGTTAATTGAGCAGTAGAAGATATTTGATCCATATTTATTCTCCCTAAGGCGAATTAATACTACCATTCTTTACTTGTATAGGTTCAGCTCTTTTATTTAAACCTCGAAAGCTGAATAGACTAATATCGATTAAAAAATTTTTTTTAATCCTTATTTTTCCCTTTTCTTTTATTTTATTTCGGTAACATAAAAACTTCTACTGGGAACTTCAATGTGTAAGCTTTTTTAGCTTTGATTTTGGAAATACATCTAAAGAATATTTGTAATTGAAACTGGGATTTTATCCATGTCTCTCCGACCAATACTACAAAAATTTGCAGAAGGCTTCTCTGTTACTGGAATCTTTTTACAAACTCCTCAAGAAATCTTTCCTATTATTCAACAAAAAGCGGATTCTCTTTTACTCCTCAAAAGGCACCCTAATCTACAAGTCGGGATTACTGAGTTAATAGTAGAGGAAACAAAAATGGGTGTTTTAGTAGACTCCCTTGATTCAGAGACCAAAATTGTGATCATTTCTGCGCCAAAGCATATTCAAGAGATTTCAGCTCATTGGAAGCGTTTTTTACCTGTAGTTAAGAAACAGATCCAAATTGAAGAATTTGTTCGCCAAGAAAGTGTTGAAAATAAATTAATTAATCGATTAGAAGATATTCGTTTATCACTCAATAAAACAACCATGAATTTGAAGGAGAAAATTAATTATGACTCAGAACTCTAATAATTCCGATGATGTAGACCTTCAACTTGCTCACCGGATCATTGAGTTAACCAAGGTTGTTCAAGAAAACAAGGAAGAAATCGTTAGATTGACAACAGAATTAAACCAAGGGAGTTCTACTATTGAGAATTGTGAAAAACAACTTCAGGATTTGGATGTAAAACTAGGGACGGATTTTGAAGAGGTTAATAAACAGATTAACGCCTTAAAGGAGAAAAATGAACAACAGGCGCAAAACTTAGATCAAAAGCTTGATGAGGTTTCAAAAACTATTAGGATGTTGGAAGAAAACATAAACCAACAAAATAAAAACTTAGAAAATGAAAAACAAGAAATCTCATCGCGATTTAGTGAATTAACAGAAAAACAAGAGACTCAAACTCAACATGTAGATAAGAAGTTTGAAGATTTTTCCACTAAAATGTCTGGTATTCATGATAACCTTGAAGACCAAAAAGCGGAAATTCTAAAACGAGTACCTGTAGAAGAGTTTAATACGACTCTTAATGAAGCAATTAATACGCTAAATGAGCAGATATCTTCATTAAACCAACGTCAAGAAACATTACAATCAGAAATAGAAAATTATTTTGAAAAAACCCAGGAACAATTTGAAAGCCTTGCAAAAACCATTGAATTAATAGGAGATGGATTAACACAACTCGAACAACAAAACAAGAATCATTCACTTCAACTAGAAGATCAAAGAAGTAGTTTAAGTCAATTTAAAGAAAAATTGAAAGAATTAATCAGTTTATCAAAGGAAGATCAAAAGTCACATTTTGAGAATTTTTCACGCATTATTGAGAGTTATAATGAAAACATCAGAACTGAGCTGACGATTGCCGCGCAATCCCTAAAAGAATCAGATACACAAATCCTTGATGAAGTATCAGCTAGTTTTATGCCGAAAAAAATTGGTAAAGAACTTCAAAAAACAATTGCTGATCTTTCGAGTGAGTTGAAAAATGAAGCTCAAAAAACCCGTGATGATTTGATACAAGGACTACAACAAAATGTCCAAGAATACGAGAAAACAATGGAAGAGCAAAATACAAGCATAAAGAATTATCAGAAACAACTGGAACAATTCCAAGCCGAAATTTTAGCAATAATTGATCGCAAAGTCAATGAAAAATATGAAATAGTGTTTTCTTTACTTTCTAAGGTAGCAGTTCAAGCTGAAGAACTCGCACTTCTTATCAAAACTTCTGAGATTTATATTCCTTCTCCTCCACCTCAAAAAGGTCAAGACTCTTCTGATAATAGTAACACTATTCAAGAACCACAAGCTAATTCATCCAAAAGTATTAATTCAGACGATAAAAATCAAAATACGATGTAATTAACGAATATGGAATAAAAAATTAGAAACCACCAATGTTTTCTTAATTTGAGATCCTGTTGATAATGATGTGACTAAACCGTGACGATGGAAAGACCGCTCAAGGTAGTAATTGCAGGAGAAAAACGAGTTGGTAAGTCAACCCTCGTCCATCGTTTTATTCATAATCAGTTTCCCTTAAGGGGATTACGATCTACTGTAGGATTTGACTTCACCATCAAAACAATAACATTAGAAGATGGATCAACAGTAGTGATTCATCTGTTTGATTTTGGGGGTGAACCTGGTTTTAAGAAAATCTTTCCTCAATATGCATCTGATAGTGATGGACTCATTCTCGCTTTTGATCCTTCTCGAGAGGAGACATTAGACGCTCTTCATGATTGGATTGATGTCTATGAACAACGAGTACGTAAGAAAAAAAGTGTCAACTTTCTAGTTTCTACAAAAGCTGATTTAGGGATTGCTACTTCCCCTCTTAAAATCAATGATTTTAGAAATAAATATCCCATTGCAGAATATTTTAGAACGAGTGCTCTCACTGGGGAAAACACGCAAAGAGTATTCCAAAGGATGGCTGTCTTGATTCAAGAATTCCGACAAAAATAAGTCTCTCTAAGAATGTAAAAGGCTGCAAGTATCATGAAATCAAGATTCTTCATTGATGAACGCACTTTAACAGTAAAAGTCGTAGTTGCGGGACCTGGAGGAGTAGGTAAAACCACACTATTAAAGCGATACGAAACAAACAATTTTATCCCTGCAGTAAGCACTGTTGGCATCAATTTTTTAGTTATGGATCAAGAGGTCGGGGAAACTGTTTTACGAATTGCATATTGGGATTACGCAGGTGAAGATCGTTTTCGATCACTTTTCCCTGGTTATTGTCAAGGTTCATCTGGTGCAATGGTTGCTTTTGATACCTCAAGAATTCAAACTCTATCCGAACTACCTGAATGGCTAAAGATGATCCGTGAACATAATGATCCAAAGATCCCAATTGTTCTTCTCGGAAATAAAATAGATACTATAAACGAAGAAACTAGAAATATAGTAATAGAGTCTGCAGGAAACTTTGTAAAAGAGTACAACCTTTCTGGTTATTATCTATGCTCTGCAAAATCAGGAGAAGGTATGGAATCACCGTTTGCCCATTTAGGTATTCTTATCATTGAAAGTAAGAAAAAATAAGGAAAAAGATAAACAACAGGATCAGATAATTGCATCTAAGATTCCATTTAATTTTTCCTCGACAAATCCTCTAGCAGTAAGATATCGCTTGTAAAACTTCCTGTACTCATCACGTACCATCTTCTCATATGAAATTAAGAATAATAAAACGGTTGCGATTAATGAAGCGATTCCTGCTAGTAAAAACATGATTGTTGTGAAAGAAAATTCCCAATCGGCTAAAAGCGTCAGCAATAACCCACCTAAGAGAGCTACAACTGGTTGGGTCCATAACGAACCAAACTTATTGATCCCCATGAATTGGGCTTCTTTCCCCTCAGGGACCAGATCAGCTGGTAAGGAAGCCCTTACCGATTCAATAAAAACCGCTCCAAACCCTCCAATGGCTGCAATTACTAAAAATATCTGGAAATAATTACTAATTCCAGCCAATAAGAAACAAAAGCCTGAATATATTAACGATCCGACAATAGCTGTTCTTACCTTGCCAAATTTTTTAATAAATAAACCAGCAGGAATCGCCATGGCAGCGGAAACCAAACCTGTAACTAACAACGCAAGAGGGGCATCTCCTTCAGGAAGTCCTGCAGCATCTAGGTGAAGAAGTAAGTAGAGAGCTACCGCTTCACTTGCAAAACCCCAAAAAGATTGAACGAAGAACATTTTTCCAAAATCAGACCCTGAAACATTTAAGAGATATCGAGGAGTTTGGAGAATGTCAGTGATGGGAGAATCAATAGGTGGATATGGAGGATTTGCTTTCTCAACCAAAATGAAAACCAGAATCCCACATATTATGATAATTAGAGCAGGAAGCAAGAATAATCCAAACTCCGCTAAAAATGAAAGCTGAAAGATATCAGCTAAATCTAAAAGAATCTCTGTGAAAAAATCAAAAAATACTAACCCAATTAAGCTACCCAGAATTGTAAAGCCAGCCAAGACTAACCCAACCCATCCCCGCTGCTCTTTAGTGAATAACTCTGATAATAATGCCCCATGAGGAGATGATGCTAATCCTAGACCTACATAAATAAGAAAAAAGCATAAGGGGAATAATATTATCATTAGATCTTCATTTACTGTTCCTGCAAAAATCGGAGTTACAAGAAGCATCATTCCAGCCAAGATGCTACCCCCTAATATGTAAGGGGCCCGTGCTCCGTACTTTGAACGAAAGTCATCGGAGAAAGCCCCTCCTATGATTACAGTTGCTAAAAAACCAATTGATCCTGCAAAAATCGAATAAGTATAGATATTCTTGGCATATGTAGGTGATAATTCGAGGAACCCCTGCAAATAGCTTTCGTTAAAATAAGCAATTATAAATGCTACAATCACAGCATTCGCTGTTCCAAAAATTCCTAAAGCAATAATATTTCGAATTTTCTGAGATAAAAATCGCGTTCTCAGTTCTTGAGTTGTTAGAAACTTAAACCTCTTTTTTTCTTCTCCAGAAACCTTATTTGATTCTTCAACATCCATATCTGACACTTCAACAACCCTAAATCATTTTTTTGGGGGATATATTCTTTTTAAATTTCCTTTCAAATCCATTCATATTTCTACTCGTTTTTAAGATTCGGAAAAAAGCCGAGTTCGCAGAGATATTAAGTGTTAAAGCAAGAGACTAATCTTAATATACAATAATTCCATAATTCTACTATTTTTTTCAGAAAAAGTACAACCAAACGTAATTATTGTTTCAATGAATATTTCCCCAGAAACAGAAAATGACTAATTTTTAATCGTAAACTATCCTATTTCGGATACATTTATACTCTAAGGCTTTTAGCTAGTTTCAGTAACTTATCAAGATTTAAAAGGAATGGCTTTAATTGCTAATCTATAATAAAATACATGAATAGCTATTTACCAAAATCTTGTTCTAATGGTTTTTTGACAATTAATAATGATCTCTAATATAGAGGTAGAAACGATGGTCCATATTAAAGAGATAAGAATGACTGGGTGGAAGTCTTATGGACCTGGTACCGTCAGGATGCCACTAGCAACGGGATTCACAGTTATAGTCGGTCCAAATGGGAGTGGAAAATCCAATAGTATAGACGGAGTCAATTTTTGTTTAGGTGCCTTATCCAAAAAATCAATGAGAGCCGAGAAAATGATTGGCCTCATCTATAACGGAATAGGCGGAAAGAAACCAGCTGAAAAGGCAATTGTTGAAATCGTATTTGATAATAGTGATTATGCAATTCCTCTGAAAGAAAAAGAAGTGATTGCCAGTCGTGAATTAAAGCGAAATGGTTCAGGAACTTACAGGTTAAACGGAAAGCGGACAACACGAACAGATATACTTGATAAACTTCGAATTGCTGGAATAGATGTTATCAATTCCTACAACATAATAGCCCAAGGTCAAGTAGGCGAAATTGTGGGTATGAATCCCATTGAACGCCGTCAATTGATGGAAAATCTCGCGGGAGTGGGTCAATTTGATGAAAAGAAACGTACCGCTCTTGTTGAGCTAGACGAAGCCCAACGAAGAATGGATGAATTGCAATTACTAGTTAATGAAGTTGCAAAACGTGTTGAGATTTTACGTAAGGAAAAAGAAGACGCAGAACGCTGGACACAACTTGATCAAGAAATTCTACAGCTTAAAGCGCTTTTGATATCATATGCTTTTCATAATAATCAACAAAACGCATCCCAGTTCGATGAAGAAATTGCTAATATTCGTGCTGATCAGGAAACTAAGATTAACGAACGTGAACAAGCTAATCAAAGAATAGAAGAAGTTACTGAAAAGATTAGATCTTTAGAAGATCAATCGATTCGATTAGAAACTTCCCTCTCTGAAATTCGAACATCTGCAGAAGAAAAGAACATTGAGAAGGCAAAAATAGAGGAAAAAACGGAATATAACAAGAAAACAATTAAAGCAAATGAGAAACGCATTAAACAACTTCAAGAACGTTTAGATCAAATTGCCAAAAAAACTGAAGAAGACCTTCAAAGTAAAGAGAAATTGGAAGAATCAAGAAAAGAACTCCAAGCCAAGATCGAGGAAACTCAAAATCAACGAAATAGTATTGAAACTGAATTAGAGCAAAAAAATCAGCAATATGATGAAATTAAAAATGAATTTGATGATGCTGAACGTAGATATCGAATTGAGAACGACCGATTAACAAAAACTCAAGTTTCTTTCGAAGTTTCCCAGAATATGGTGACAGCATTCCAAAACAACGTCAATGAGTTCGGAAAGCGTCAAAAAGATCTTGAAGATCAGATTTTAGCTGCACAAACCAAGTCAGAAGAGCTAAATCAAAGTCTAATTGAAGATCAAAATCAGCTCGATGAGGCGAGATCTAAGGTAGGGGAGGTTGACCAAAAGAAAATCGATTTAGATGAAAAGATAAGCTCGTTAGAGACTGAAAGTCGCGAGCTTAACGATAAGTTTCTAATACTTAAGGCACGAATAGACACCATCTCTTCATTTTTAAAATCTGAACAAGGAAAAGAGAATCCTGCAGTTTCTTTTATAAATTCCAAAGCAAATAATGGGGAAATTCAAGGCGTATTGGGAGAATTCCAAAACCTATCCAGTGAAGGACAAAGTTTACCTACAGAAGTAGGTCATCTCTCCGATGCAATTATTACGGAATCAATTGATTCTGCCATAAAATGCATCCAACTTTTAAAGGATAATACGGTGGGTGCAGCTAATTTCATTCCTCTTGAAAAGTACAAATTGAAATCTACGGAAAAATTTTCCAATATTGTTAAAAAAATACGCGAACAAAACGAAGTGGTTTCTAACCTCACAGAAGCAGTTAAAATTTGGCGTAAAAGAGAACAGACAATCTCAACTGCCGATGGGGATGTGTTTTATTCAAATGGGATTATCTATGGTGGATTTCATTTGGCTGCTGCTCAAGAAACCGTTGATGAACTTCGTACTGACATGGAGAAGACACGTGAACAAAGGGATAGTATTAATAACCAATTAAAAGAAGAACAAGCCAATAAAAAGAAATTACTCGAACTTGAAAAAGTAATTACTCAATCTATTCAAAAATTGGAAAAACAAATCCAGGATTCTACTATCCAACAAACTCAACAAGAAAATGAGGTTAATCTGTACCAAGATAATATGGAAAAAAACAGACTGGAATTGGAACCCCTTCAAAAACAACTTCAGGACAGATTGAAAGCTCGAGACGAACAACAGAAAGAAATGGAGTTTTATGAACAGAGTCTTGAAAAAATCTCTAATGAAATGAAAGAAATTGAGGAAAGACTTGAAGCTGCAGACACACGACCTCTCTTAGAGAAAATGAATCAAGTTGAACAAGAGCTCGGAAAACTACAGGGAAAGCTCACAGGTGTCGAATCACGTATTGAGAGCTTAATTACGAGTAAAGAAGAAAAGGAACAAAGATTAAATGAAACCAAAGAAGAAATTAACACAGTTCAAGTCGAGAATGCTAATTTAACTGGTGAATTACAAGCTTTAGAAGAGCAGCACGTCCAGTTAGGGGAACAGCTGGATAAAATTTTGGAAAATGAGGAAGAAGTATCAAAAGAGATGCAAGAAGTAAAAACAGACCTTGGAACTCAGAAAAAATATCAGGGGCAGCTTATTAAAGATAAAGAAAAGCTTAACGAAAATATAACAAAATACGAAGAGAAAGTTACTGAAATTAAGCTTCAACGTGAACGATTAACTGTAGAACTGGAAAATTTGCAGAATGAGGCATTAGATCTCAACATTGAAATTCTTCCTATAGAAGCAGAAGAATTACAGAAAGTAAATAAAAGTAAGATCACTAAGGATATCGAACAAAAGACTATGGAGAAAACACGACTAGAACCTGTCAATATGAGAGCTTTAAAAGAATTTCAAGAAGAAAATGCTCGATACATAGAATTATTGGATCGAAGAGATATTCTCATTGAAGAACGTCAAGTAATTCTGGATTTCATTGAAGAGATAGAGACGGAGAAGTATTCTGTATTCATGAAAGTTTTTCGATCTGTAAATAGACACTTTGGTTCAATTTTTAATGAATTATCTGGAGGAGATGCCAGATTAATCCTAGAAAAAGATCCAAAGAAGGGTGAGGATATTTTTGAGGGAGGTATGTTTATTGAAGCTCATCCTGCTGGCAAGAAGGTTGCCTCTCTCGAATCTATGTCTGGAGGTGAGAAAGCATTGACTGCATTGGCATTTATCTTTGCAGTCCAAACAGTAGATGCTCAACCTTTCTACATCCTAGATGAGATTGACGCAGCATTAGATCCTATGAACGTCAGAAGAGTCGCAAAATTATTACATCGAATGAGCCGTAGTGTGGGTTCTGATCCTGAGGAGAAAACGAGTCAAGAACGAAAGACACCAGGCGCCCAATTCCTAGTTATCAGTCATCGTGATATTCTAATGGCATGGGCTGACAGATTATACGGCTGTACTAATGTTAAAGGATTAAGTTCAGTCTTTTCAATCCAAATGAGTGAGGAAAAACAGTTAGAACGAGCTCAAGCTTTCTAAGATCTACTGAGGATAGTAAATGGCAGAGTTGGAAAACCCATCAGAGGTTGAAGAAGAGGAGGAGGAGGAGGAGGAAGAGGATTATATCCGGTTATTCAGTCATAGTGGCCAATTCTTTTTAGAGGAACCGTACATCTACCTTATCAATCCAGATCTTTTTCCAGAGCGGGTTTCTTTCATTCGGGAGTTCAAAATGAAAGAAATTCTCCCCGATTTTCATCAAAAATTACAGCAACAAGGATTAGATTTTCGTATTCTGGGACAAGCGATTTATTCAGCTTCTCGAATACACAAGAAAAAAGTGAGTCTTGCTATTCAATACGAAAAAAAGCAGGAAGAAAAACTAGCAATTCGCGCGAAAAGACGAGAGTTTCACTTCAAAATTCCCCTATTTTATTATGCTACTCGAAATCTCCTTGCATTAGCAGAATCGGCTGATCCTGAATCCTTTTATGCTGAGCTTTTACTTGGGCTTCAAGAGGAAGATGAAAAGAAAAAACTGGAAAAAATTAAAGAAGAAAAAAGACAGATGAAGGGGGATGTTAAGCGCCGGAGACGGAGGCTAGAATTAGCAGATTTTGAAAGTTTTGACTATGAACTCGATTTAGATAGGGTTGCGATTGAAGAAATTGTGAAACACACTTTTGAGATCATTAAGAGAATCGCTTTTGAAGATAAGAATGAAGAAGCAGAGTTTACTAAAGTAGTCAGAGAAATGGAGAGAGGAAGTAATACTGATGAACAAAGACGACTTATCCGTGCACGAGTTTTGATTTCATGCCTCTATCTATTCCGGGACGAACTCATCACTGCAGAACAAGAATTAAATCCTCCTTATGAGATTTATATTCAAGTAACTGCTAGAGGGAAAAGAAAATAAGAAAAAGAATGAGGAAGGCGCAGATTACATTCCTACTTCAGCCCGAGTTATCTCAATGGATCGAGCTAAGAAGTAGTCCCCAAGCACAATCTTACCCATCAGTGTCACAAATGCATCAGAATAGCTAGCGATTGCTACAGTTTCTCCTTGATCTTCAGTGATCCCGATAATTACCTCCTCACCATCACGATCCGCGGCTATGTATTTCTCGACACCTTCAAACTTTGTAACATCTACTCTACGAACACGAACGTTTGGTTTTGAGAAAAGCTTCTTTAACAGATCGGTGTGTTTAGCTGGTTCTAAATCTGATACTAAATTAATTCTTTGATGATTTTTTGTCTCAAGAATTATTTCAATAGGAATATCGTTCGCTTGAGGAATCAATAACGTCATTCCTCCTTTCATCCTTGAAAACATACTTTGCAGATAATTAAGAACCGCCTCTCGTGATATAATAGGGGCTGTTTGAACTTCAGGATGTTTAGTATCTGTTACCAAAGACGAAAGTTTCTCTAATGAGAATAAATAGTTTTTAAACACATCTTCATTCTGCTGGGTAACTTCTTTGAATTTAGTTGTATAATCAGCCAATTCTGTTTCTAGAGTTGCTATTTCAGCTTGAATACTAGAAGATATTAATTGATTAGTGGTAGCAAGTTGATCTGAAGCACTTTTACTCATCTCATTCACCACAACACCCATTTTTTCTTGGAGCTCACGAGTTTGAACAATCAACTTTTCTGACATTTTAACAGCGGTTTCAGTTAACGTTGTATTAAATGTAGCATCATAATCTCTTATTTGCCCATTTATCTCCTTAATAAATTGATTAATACTCTCTAGGAGGGTATTGGTCTCTTGAGTAGCTAATGCTTGCATTTCTTGATGTTTAGTATTAACGATGGATTTAAAGCCTTCCATCATTGTCTTGAACAATTCTAATGCCTTAGATCTTGCTGTTAAGACCTCTGTCTTAAATTTCAAAAGTCCCTCTTTCAGATGCTGGTCTTGAGGGGCCAAGGTTTGTCCATATTGCTCCAAATGTGAATTAATTTCAGTTTTAAGTGTTTCAACAATCCTACTTAATTCTAGTAGAGCAGCTCCTTTAATCTCATCTGTTCTATCTTTAGCTTCTGTTTTCAGTTCACTAAAAGCTGTATTGATTTCTCCCTGAGCTGTATCGTAAGTTGACTTTGTATCTTGTACGAGCCCTCCAAGTGTTGATTCTGTATTAATGACAATTTTTTGAATATCACTGTCAGTTTGTACCTTAACTGCTTCTGAAAATTCATCGATAGAGGTTTGTACTTGGTTTCTCGCTTCTACTACCTTTTGGGATATTTTTTCTTGTGCTTGTTGCAGCATTTCAACAAGCTGATTCTGTGTGGACACTAAAGTATCATTAAGCACCTGTTGTAAGTTTTCCGCACTTCCGACAGTTTTTGTCTTGATCTCATCCCTTGCGGAGGTGAATGCTCCAACTGCATCTTGCTTAGTTCCATCTAATTGTTGATGTATTTTATCTTTTAGTGATTCAAGATTTGATCCTACTTTGAGTTGGCCATCCTCACTTACTTTTGCGACTTTTTGAGCCATCTCCGTGGTTACATTGGAGATTTGGTTACTCAATTTTTCATTTCGCTCATCAATCGATTGGAGTAATGCATTTCCAGTCGTAGCCATTGATTGATGAACATTTTGAATCCCCTGGTCGAGGGATTCTTGCGATTGTGAAACTAAATTCTCTATCTGAGCTGTTAATGCATGATTTCGTTCAGTTTCAGAATTTTCTAACTCATCAATCCCGCCTTGATATTTTTGAAATAACTCCTGATTAGTTTGTTCGAATTTGGTGCCAATTTCTTCAGTTTTATGTATTAAGGTACCTTTTAAATTGGACAATAGTGTTTGATGGTCGCTCTGTTTCGTTTCAAAGGTTTTTCCGATATTAGTTTTTGTTTCATCAGTCCCTTGTTCCACCTCAAGGGTGTATCGTGCAATCCTCGCTTCAATATCTCCTTCTGCTTTCATCTCTGTTTGGTTTATTGATGTTTGGGCAGTTGCTATACCATCAGAGATCTTTTGCGATTCTTCTCGCATCTTTCCTAGTATTATCTCTAATTTCTTAGCAATATGCTCATCAAGTTGAGCAGCAAGTGCCTCCATTTGTGAAATAGTAGTATCACCAGAGGCTTTTAAATCATTGAAAGGAAGAATAGCATTATACCGTGAGGCAATCCCTGGGATTTGGTGAACATACCCCTTGTTCTGTAAACCTTCAAGGGATTTAATAGCATCAGCTGAAGTGAATTCAGCATTCTTAATTATCTCACCGAGAGATAGTGGACCAAGCGCAAGAAGAAAAATATAAACTTTTGACTCTTGAGAATTCAGATCTAATGATTCGAGTCCTAGACTAGCCATCATTTCACTTCCTATATGTTTATTTCTTATTTTCTCATGATTCTACAAACTTTAAACTCAATACATCGCGTGTCTAAATTAATGTTTTCTTTTATCGAATATCAATGTATAAAATTTCAGGCTTTTTGCCTTTTATATTACATCCAAGTCCTTTTTAATTACCCCTCCATCAAATAAAGCCGACAAAATAGTTCATCTATACTTCTATAACATCAAAAATATTAAGATAGTTCTATCTAGAATCTAGTCAGAGTTTAGATGATTCATCCATGATGCATTTTCTAGAAAATTGAAAAACCAATATAAATCCTTGACTCCCTGACTCACTTAACATAATTAAAACTGCTTCGGGCTTGGACCTAGTAATGGACATTAAAGCTTTGAAAGAAAAAAATGTTATTGAGGCTGCATTATATCTTTATGATCGTCCAATGAGTTTTACTGAGTTAGCAGAACTTATTCAGAAGGATGAAAGTGAAGTTGAACGACTTATCGAAGAACTTCGAGATGATCATATGGACCAGAAAAGAGCTTATACCATTATTAATACAGATGAAAATGTTGTTCAATTAAAACTAAGAGATGAGGTCGCTGTTCATTTACATTGGCCTTTTATTCAACGCTCAGAGGTTCCACGTCATTTACTAAAGGTATTAAGTCTCACTGCATTTAAAGAATATGTATTAGAAGAAAAAGTAACACCAAGCAAGCTGCAGAGAATCCTAGGAAAAAGAGTAAGAGAAGATTTAGAAGACTTAAAAGCAATGAATTTGATTACAATTACTCCAAAGGGAAAAAGAAACATTATCAATGTAACCGAGGATTTTTTGACTTTATTTAAACTCCCTCTTGAACCAGAAAAAACAAAAATAGCCATACGAACTGGATTAAAAGAATATGCCCTTCGGGAACTTCAGTTTGAATAAAATATAGAGGAAATGTCATGTTTCGCCTGTTTCGTCGTGGAAAAAAAGATAAAAAGAAAGAAAAAGCTGTTGAGGAAAAAATTGAACCTAAAACAGAGATAGCTTCTCAATCTTTAGAAACAGCAGAAGAAGATCAAGAAGATTCCTCAATACAATCAGATGAAGACATCACTCTCACTGAAATCCCGTTTGAAGAAAGATTTGCTACAATCCCGAGAATAATTACTGAACCGATTCCTGAAATCCCTGATACTTTAGAACCCATTATGGACTTTTTACCCTTTGTCGAAACAGTAGCGGTATCTGAGGATTCAGTTTTCGGTTTTATATCTCCTGAACTATTGCAAAAGCAACCTGAGGTCGAGGAAACTGCCACAATCGTTAGTAAATTAGCTTTAGCGGAGCTTCCCCCTGTTAGTTTAGAGGAGCGAATTGAAGGCGCTTTATTCTCTATTGGAAGACCGATTCATACAACAGAACTTATCGAGAGTTTACAAGAAGAATCACCTATCGTTAAACGAACATTACGAAAAGTTGCACGACAAAGAAAACGTACATCCCCAATAGTTATTGAAGAAATTTCAAGAGATAGGTGGGTTCTTCAACTTAATCCTATATATCATGAACTTTTTCAATCTATAGTAACAGAGAAATTTATGACCGAGGAGGAACGGCGAATTGTTACCGAAATCGCCTATCGGCAGCCGATATCTTTAGCAATGATAAAAAAAATAGTCACTAAAATAGGCCCTGTGAAAATCACTGAAATTTGTCGTAATCTTGAAGAAAAAGGATATATCATTGGTGAGAAGCGTGCTAGATCTATTGTATATACATCCACTCCAAAATTCGCTAATGACTTTGGGTTTGATAATGAAAGCCGACGTCTTAAACTGCAAATGCTTTGGCGTTTAAAACGTCTAATGGGTGATTATGAAGAAGAACCAGAGGAAGAAGAACTCAAAGAAGAAGAAGAAGAAGAAGAAAACAAAGAGGAAGAAGAAGGGGAAGATCAAATAGATGAAGAAACTGCAGAAGAATTAAATGCAGAAGAGGTAATTGAAGAAGAGAATGAGGAAACAGAAATTAGTGGAAACGGAAAGGTGGAAGAAGAGGATTCTGATGCAATAATTGATGAGGGAGAAGAGAATAAAGCTGAAGCTCATCAAACAGAAGATGAATCAACCTAGACATAATTATTGGAAAAACTACCTTAAATCCATTCCTGACAGATACTTCTGAACTAGGTCAATATAGACCCTCGTGATTATATCCCCGCCAAGTTTTGCTGAGCATTCGTAGAATGGAATCCCATACTGATCCGAAAAGTTCTTACCTTCCTCGTTGGTAACAGTTCGAGAATTTTCCAGGTCAAGCTTATTACCAATTATCGAAATTAAGGCATCCTCTCCGACCGCACCTCGGAAATCAGAAATCCACCTATTAAGATCTAGGAATGATTCCCGCCTAGTGATATCATAAACAATGATACATCCAAAGGCTCCTTCAAAATAAGTCTTTCTAATCTTTCCAAAGTACTCCTGACCAGCAGTATCTATTAAAAGTAATTTTATCTGGTTTCTATTAACAGTAACTCGCTTTGTTGTGATGTCCACTCCGATAGTTGGAGTATAACTCGAAGAGAACTTATTTTCAGCATACCGGCGGATTAAACTAGTTTTTCCAACTCCATAGGATCCTGCTGCACAGATCTTCAATATTAAGTCATCTTTTGGAGCACTCATATCCCATTAACCTCGGGTTCCAAGATTGTATAATTAAGGATCCTTAAGTTGTTAACACGACCAACTTTCTTTCACTTAAGTAATCTCAGTCTACTATCTATTTCTCAATCTTTTATAATATTATTAATATTGACATAACATAGAGTCTAGGTATTATAAAGAATTCTAATTTGTCAAGAATATTCTCAAAACACAAAAACTAGCTTTTAAGGCTTATTAGGCTTTTTTCTCTTGTAAACTCAAGAAATATTTACGTACAAGATCTTCATAGATTTGGGGAATGATCTCTCCTCCAAGTTTCGCTGAACACTCATAGAAGGGTACTCCATAATGCTTGGCAATTTTTTGCCCCTGTTTTGTCGTCACGCTACGGAGTTCTTCAAGGTCGATCTTATTCCCAATTATTGATATCTCAGCTTCATCCCCAACAACACCTCTAAAATCAGAGATCCAACGATCAAGTTCAGTGAAAGTATCTTCTCGAGTGATATCATAGACAATGATACATCCAAAAGCTCCTTCGAAGTAAGTTTTTCGAATTTTTCCAAAATATTCTTCACCTGCAGTATCCACCAACACTATTTTGACCTGATTACCATCAACAGTGATTTTTTTTGTGGTTATATCTACCCCTATGGTAGGTAAATAATCATGAATAAACTTGCCTTCAGCATATCGCCGAATCAAACTTGTTTTTCCCACTTGGTAGGATCCTGCTGAACAAATCTTGAGTACCCAAAGATCTCGACTTGATCTCATCCGTCACTAACCTCAATCATGGAATCTTACAAAGATTTTCTTTGAAAAACTCTAGTTACGTTGAATACAGGAGGATATTTTTCCATCTTTTCCTCTTAATTGTTTTGATTTTTCAAGTTTTATTTACACCTTTCTAAATAATTCAAAATATATCTCTTAACTAACTTCACCATTGTTATGCAAGATAACTAAAAATAATCTTGATGTAGTGGGATTTGCCTAGTAAGGTAAAATGTGGTTATTAATTACCCTGAAAAACTAGGAGATGTATTTATTTTGACAGCAGAAATTATTGATATCCGTTTACATGGTAGAGGGGGACAAGGCGTGATGACAAGCAGTTATCTGATTGCTGAAGCTGCCTTGCTTGAGGATAAGTATGTTCACGCTTTTCCCTCATTTGGACCAGAACGTTCAGGCGCTCCTATTGCTGCATTTGCTCGAATCTCTGATGAGCGTTTCTATGTTAAGACAGAGATTTATGAACCAGACATAGTCATTATTCAGGATCCCACACTCCTGGGGCAAGTGGATGTTCTTGCAGGGCTTCAGGAAGGGGGACTAGTGATCATAAACACAGAGGATCCGAATTCAGAGAACATTCGGAAGCTACAGGAATCACGGTCTGATGTTAAATTTGCAACCGTTGATGCCACAACAATTGCAGCAGAAGAAATTGGAATAAAACAAACTAATACTGCTATTCTTGGAGCCTTGATCAAACTAACAGATAGCAAAATCATAACCCTTGAATCGTTAAAGAAAGCGATAATGGCTCGGTTCCGAGAAGAACCAGCTAAGAAAAACGTAAAAGCTGTTGATCGTTCTTATAATGAGGTGAGAAACTAATGCCTGTTCTTCCTACAGATATTTCAGATGAAGAATTTAAACAATGGGTTAAAGAAAAATGGGGATATAAAAAACTCCCTATTGCTGGTAGTACGCCCCCAGGGAGCGCAAAGTTCTTTCGTACAGGTGACTGGGCCGCTCAAAAGCCTAAATTAATTATCGAGAATTGTATTTCCTGTTTGGAATGTTATTTTCTATGTCCTGATAGTGCAATAACGATGGTGACTGATGATGATGGCAAAGCTCATCCGAAATTTGACTATTTTTACTGTAAAGGATGTGGTATTTGCGCAAATGAATGCCCTGGTCGCAAAGGTGAAAAAGCCATAATTATGGAGGATCTCTGAATGTCAAAAATCGCAGTCACAGGTGATGATGCTGTAGCAATTGCAGCAAAAGCTGTAAATCCTGATGTAGTAGCTGCTTATCCCATCACACCTCAAACAATTATAGTAGAACGATTTGCAGATTTCGTTGCAGATGGTGAAGTTGACACTGAGTTTGTAACCGTCGAATCGGAACACAGTGCTATGTCTGCCTGTGTTGGAGCAAGTTCTGCAGGGGCTCGTGTATTTACAAGTACTGCTTCTGCAGGCCTTCTACTGATGTATGAAATTGTATTTATCGCTGCTTCGTCTCGTACTCCGATCGTCATGGCTCTAGCAAATAGAGCAATTAGTGGACCTATAAATATACATGGTGAGCAAACTGATCAGCTCCTTCTCCGAGACTCTGGTTGGATTAGTCTCTTCTGTGAAGATAATCAGGAAGCTCATGATCACACGGTTTTAGCTTTTAGAATTGGAGAGCACTCTGATGTACTATTACCTGTAGCAGTTGGACTCGATGGTTTCATTTTATCTCATGCTATTGAGGGAATTGAACCTGTATCCAGGGAAGAAGCAATGAACTTTCTTGGAGGGGATAGACAAACAGATTTTAAACTAACACCTTCGAACCCTATGAGTATTGGCCTCCTACACTTACAGGATTATTATATGGAAGCTCGTGCACAAGTACGAGACGCTCAAGAAAGGGCAAGAAAAGTCATTCTAGATACTTTTGCAGAATGGGAGAATCTTACAGGGAGAAAGTACAATCCTATTGAGTCCTATATGATGGAAGATGCAGAGTACGCATTCATCACTATGGGTTCCTCTGCTGGAAATGCAAGGACAACTGTTGATGAGCTCCGTGCGAAAGGAGAAAAAGTAGGATTAATTAAAATTCGAGTCTATCGGCCTTTTTGGGGTAATACAATCGTAGAATTGTGTAAAAACCTAAAAGGATTAATTTCGATTGAACGAGCACATTCATTCGGTGGACCTGGAGGTATTTTGGGTATGGATATCAAATCAGCCCTTTATGGGAGTGGTGTTTCACCTCTGCTAGCTGAATACACTATAGGTTTAGGTGGAAGAGATACGCTCATTGAAGGTTATCATGGAATGTATAATCGGGCTATAAAGGCTTTCGAAGAGGGTAAAAACTTACCCATCTTCTGGTGGGGGGTACGTGAATAAGGAGGCACAATCATGACGATCAATGTTCCAAAATATAAATTAAAAGACTTAGTAGATAAGCCTGTATACTTTACTGGTGGTCATCGTCTCTGTGCTGGTTGTGCTGCTGGTTCTATGGCACGTCAAGTAACAATGGCTTTTGATAAACCAACAATGATTTTCAATTCAACGGGATGTCTTGAAGTAGCTTCAACTATCTATCCTTTTTCGGCATGGGATGTCCCATGGCTTCACGTGGCTTTTGAAAATTCCGCAGCAGTCGCTAGCGGTGTAGAGGCGGCAATCAAAGCTATGACCAGAAAAGGAACTTATAATGAGGGGAAAACTGATATCGTTGTCTTTGGTGGAGATGGAGGTACCTATGATATTGGTATCCAAGCTATTTCAGGCGCTTTTGAAAGAGGTCACGACCTCCTCTATATCTTATATGATAATGGAGCGTATATGAACACTGGAATCCAAAGATCAGGTGGAACTCCTTTTAGTGCCTCTACAACAACATCTCCAGCTGGATCTGTAATCCCTGGAAAAACTCAATTTAGGAAGCCTATAACCGATATAATGGCTGCTCACCGCATTCCTTTCGTAGCTACTGCAGCCCCTGCTTACCCAGCAGATCTGATTGCAAAAGTTCGGGCAGGACTTGATGTTGAGGGACCAGCATTCATGCATATAGAGTGTTCTTGCAACCGAGGACAACGATTTGATCCAGCGAAATCAATAGAGTATGTAAAAATGGCCGTAGAAACATGTCTTCATCCTTTGTATACTGTAATTGAGGGTGAATACGCACTTAGTCGGCCTAGTGAACGTATTGCCAAAGATCCATCAAGAAAAGTACCTTTAATAGAATTTCTTAAGAAAGAGGGGCGATGGCGTCACCTCTTTAGACCTATTGAACGTACAGATCTTATTGAAAAATTCCAAGCCGATGTCGATAAACGATGGGAAGAATTACTTGCGAAAACAGGTTTTTAGTTCTTCCTCCACTCTTTTTTTCTATTTAATCCTAATTTTATATTCCTACATATAGGAATTTAGGGGTGTTTGGGATAATAATTAAAAAGTAATAACTGGGTCTAATCACTTATAATCAGAGTGGAGAGTAATAATTGAAAGAATCTGGAATTTCGGTAAAGGATACTGGAAAGGGACTTCAACTGACTTTAGATGGAGAAATTTACCGGAAAGTCGCTCAGGATTGGGAACAAGGAAAGGTAAAGCCATTCTTTTCTCATTTAAAAGAATTTATAAGACAGATAGAAAAAGACTATGGTTCTTAAGCTTCTTGACTTTAACTACCAATCATAAGGAGAACATCCCTCAACCAATTCCCCTTCAAATAAAATCAATAGGTCATAAATTTCTTTACATGCAGCTATTTGCTCAGAATTGAGGCTTTTTTCTGCTTGTAAGAGAATAACTAATGATTCATCTTCCCAAACGACTCGGATTTTAATAACATCACTTTTATACAAAACGAAGAAGGTAGGTGTCTTTTCTGAGTATTGAAATTTGATTTCATTCTCTTGGAGGGTACTTTTTAGATCAGCTTTGAAATCATTCCATATAGATCTATCACCAAATCGTATTTGGAAGGCTTTATGATCTTGAATGTCATTCAATCTTTATTTGACTCCATTTCTTGTTTATGAACCGATTAATTTCCCGTGCTACCAAATTTGGGTCTTCAAATAATACCATATGGCTCCCTGGGATCTCCTTGATGGTAAAAAGATCAGATGGAACACATTCAATGAGTTCCTCCCTCAATTCCTTGGGGATCAACTTATCATTTTTCCCCCACACCACTAATACGGGTTTTGACGATGATTGGACCTTCTTTGAATAATCACGAGGGATAAAATCTCTGAAAATTTCATAATAGACTTGGCTCTT
>JBHLPQ010000159.1:0-8646 GCA_048939265.1 Promethearchaeota archaeon | reverse complement strand
TATTTTTCTCTAGATTTCAAGAGTTATATTAATTTTTAAGCATTTAAGATAAAAAATTTAATAATTTAAGAAAATATTTCCAGATAGAACAGCTTTGAAAATTCTCCCTATCAATTCAATCATTAATGAAGATTGTTTAACATTTCTTCCTAAGATACCTGATGAATCTATTGACCTCATTATAACAGATCCCCCCTATGCTATATCATCAGGCGGGAAACTGTCCATGAAAAACGTTAAGAAACAAGAAGGTTTTGGTGGGGATTGGAAGATAATAGATGAAGATTGGGATACTTTCTCCTTTGATAATTATTGTAATTTAATAGAGGAAATGTTAAAAGAAAGTTATAGGGTGTTAAAAAAGAAGGGTACGATGTTTATTTGCGGGACTTACCACAATATAGGGATTATAAACTATTTCGCTCTTTCTACTAACTTCAATATTATTAATGAGATCATTTGGTACAAAAGGAATGCGTTTCCAAATTTATCTCAAAAATGTATCACAGCATCGCATGAAAATATCCTCTGGTTAGCAAAAAGTGACCATTGGAATTATAACTATGAATCTATTAAGCAAACAAGCTACTCTTTTGACAGGTTTAAAGAAGCTAATAAGCAACTTCGATCTGTTTGGGATATTCCTAATAATAAAGAAAAAGATGAGTTAGCTTACCGTGAGGCATTTCCCAATCAAGCTTATTGGATTAAATCCCAAAAACCATTACGTTTAATTGACCGCTGTATTGAAATCACTACTCAACCAGGAGATATTATTGCTGATTGGTTTGCAGGCGCGGGAACGACGCTTATATCAGCTATTAATCATTCACTGGCATTTGTTGCGTGTGAAATTAATCCAAAATTTGTCGAAGTGATCAAGTGGCGACTTGCGCGTAAAAAATAACGCTTATACTGTTCTAGGTTTTTCTTTTGCTACTAATGGTATTATAATGAGGATTAGAAGCGTACCAATTACATAGAGACATGTTGTGACAATGAAGCACAATCTAAAATTGTTGTTAGATCCTATTAAGAATCCTCCAATTGCTGCGCTGAAATTCCAAAACATCCCCCAAGCAAGAGTTTCTAAAGAGTTGATTTTCCCTCTATTTCTTTTCGGAACCACGTCCATAAGAATAGAACGACTAAGAGGTTGTGACGCGTTCATGAGAGATCCTCTAGTAAGAAAAATCGGAATAAGGACAAAAATTGGGGGATAGAATGAAATGATAAATAAACAGACTGTTGCAATACCTTGTACCAGAAATATCATTTCTGCTCGGCCTCTTTTTAGAGAGTGTTTCTGAGTATAAATACTTGTTAATCCTGTGATAACTGATGTCATTCCCATAATTAATTGAACAGGAATCGGAGTCAGGCTATACTGTTTCATAAAGAAAATCGGAAAAAACTTCACTGTCATACCTGCCCCAAATCCGATGACTAGATTTGAAATTAGTAAGGTTATGATAATCACAAGACTTGGCCGTGATAAAAAATTATTTTGATCACTATCTGGTGTATATTCTAAATCCAGATGTTCACTGGCTATCCCTAAACTTTTTTTATCATCGAATCTAAGCATTATTAGAAGTGATGACATTGAAATTATGAGTCCAAAAACCATGACAATTTTTAATATTTGAATTTCCCAGATATCCCCTAAAAAAATGAAAAGAACAATATTAACAAATGGTCCACTTGCCATTGCAATTTGTCTGATTAAATGATTCCATGCATAAGCTTTAGATCTAGTACCCGATTCAACACTGTCTGCAAAGATTGCTTCTAAACTAGGCCTGTTCATTCCTTGAAATAGTCCCCAAAAGAGTAAAGCCACAAAAATCATTACAATATCAGTAGCAAGAAGAGCACAAACAAGCCCAATAAATCCTACAATTGACGCTCCCTTTAGAATTCGATCCCGAGGAAAGCGATCAGAGAAATATCCAGCAGGAAGAACCGTCATTGTCATTGCTACACCCGTTGCTGCTGAAGTTAACCCTAGAAGCTCATTGGATTCATTTGTGATAAGAAAAATGTAAGAGCTAAGGATATTTCCCATCCAGATGCCACGGCCAACTGATTGGAGGAAGCTGAAGGCAAAAACTAGTTTCACATTATGATTTAATGATTTAACTGTTTTGAAGAAATTATTCCTTGAAAAAAATCCCATAAGAAGTTCAATTGAGCACGCAAGTTTTAATCTTTAATGTCTTTCATGAATTAATATAAGAAAAAAATAGGTTACTAAAGTAAAAATAAAAAGAATTCCTATTTCTCAATAGGAAAAAGATCAGTATTGTTTTCTAACCATGTTTCAATCTCTTGATCAAGTAAGATTTCTTCATTATTAGGATCATCAAGAAATGCCAAAGCAGCGAGGATCTCCTCATAAAACTCACTTATTTCCCGTATAACTTCGTTGATGAATTTCTTTTTCATTTGTTTATCAGGAATGAACATTGCTCGATGTAGATACAATTTTATACAGTCTAATATCTCAATCCCTATCTTAAATTGAGCCAGTTTATCCATTTTAGCGACTAGAATGATAGGTAGGCCATTTTTATTTTGCCATAACCTAATTGCACGCCAAATAAATCCCCTGATGACGAAATCATGGAAAGGAACTAATGCAGCTAATTCTTTGCTAATTTCATCGATAATCATTCGTTGAGTTGATGTAAGGTAGATTCGATTAAGATTCTTGTTTGCTAGGATAACTCGTTCTTGGAAAGAAATTTGAGGTAAATTGAATTGAGAGAGAATAGCTTGAATCTTATCAGAAGCTTGGATCAAGTTAAGCGATGACTTCTGAATTTTTTTCACCTGTTGTTTATATTCTCTCATATTCAAGGTGATTGCCTCTTGATATGAAATTTAATTGTTTTCAAATCAGGATTCATTATTTGGTTTGTACAAGTTTCCAACCATTCCGATAAACAATTGTAGATGACATTAAAAAGATAACTGTTGGAACACCTCCCTTTATTGGATAATTTGAAGGACATTACTTCCATATTATCTTATAACCTTTTTTAGAGTAATATCAGATCAATCTTTTTAATCTAACATTGCATCAAAACAGTGCTAGAGCTCATTTTTTGTTCCTAAATGCACAATTGTCTCTCGCATTATTAAAGGAAGTAGACCACTTAAAAGATAAACAGGGGTAAGGGGAATATATAGAAGAATGAAAAACATATTACGGTTTAGGGTTGGCCATGATATTGATAGAATTGCTAATCCTAAAAAGAAGATCATCTCAATTAATAGGAAATACGAGAACCGGGTTAATTTTTTAGGCCAATCAGGGATTTTAAACCGCCAAGAGGCCCAATCAAAGTTGATCTCTTGATTAGTTTGGTACCTGTTAGCTAACTGTGCGAATACAATATAAAAAAGGAGTTCAGCATGACCATCGAGTGTACCTAAGATTTTCGCTAGTAATGAATTGTATTCTGGGGAAAGATCGTTGTAAGTGAATGGAAGAATAATTATTCGGTCATCTAGAGGTTGAAGAGGCCAAAAAAGAGTTACTCCATCAAAATAAAACATATCTAATGCAATGTGAATCAACATTCCACCTACAAGTCCAAGAATAAATGGAAAGTAGATTGAATGAGCAGATTCATACCGAAAAGTAGCAAGATAACTAAGAGAAAGGATTAAAAAAATAACAACAAGACTATGGGTAACTGAACGATGGAATGCTATGGTGAGATCAAAATTAGAAGTCAAAATAAAGATTAAGACACTACCAAGGAGATCTAGATCAGGTAAAACAGAACCAGCTACTAATCCGATTTTGGTATAGCTATACTTGTGGTTTAGTCTACTAGCGAGAAATAATCCTAATAAACCATGAAATGCAGTTGGAACCATATGAATTGTTATCTTCCTTTTTTTGAAAATTTCTTGTGGAATTCTTTTGTTATTTCTGACAAATTTTCTAGTAAATCATATTAAAAGACTTAGCCAAGCATTTACTAACTAACCTCTAACATACTTTAAATTCAGCTCAACCTAATAAATAATGGAGAAAAAAGGGATGACTATTCGAGCAACAGGACGAGTAACTCGCATTTTGAAACAGGCGCTTCCCCAAGGATTCAGGGGAGTTTATAAGATCAATGTCGTCGGTTCAACTGGTGCAGGGAAGACAGAGTTCCTACGGTGCTTATTAGGTGATCTCTTCCACCCCTCCACGGAAGTAAAACGTCGGGCAGGCACTGAGAACGTCGTGGATGTAACTCACACATGGTTTCGGATTGGCAAGCAAAAAGAGGAATCAACAACTACTGTTTCTCTAAATACTGTAGGTATTTTACTTGTACGTACTCTCTTCAACTCAATCGAGTTTCACCCAGTCAATAAAGTTGATGAATTACTCCTACGAGATGATATCGAAGAGATTTGGCAGTTTGTATTCTTTGATAACGCTGGTCAAGAACGATTTGACTTCATGCCTCAAATTACAATGCGCGGAGCTGATGTTGTAATTGTCTTAGCTGACGGTACCAACATGGCTAGTATTGAGAAAATCGCGTATTTCTTAGAATTAACTCGAGAGGAAGAATATCGGGCGTCTGATGGTCAAGACCAAATTCCTGTTTTTATTCTTCTTAATAAGAAGGATCTAATCGAGCGAGGTTGCTATATCGGATTAGAAAATGTCCGCCACATGATCGGCTCAACAGAATCATATGAATACTTTGAGACAAGTATGAAGACAGGGGAAGGCGTTGATGATACCATTCGATCATTGATCTCTACTTTACACGTGAAGGCAATAGAAAAGAAATAATCTTCATCTTTATAGTTTCTATTCCTTTCTTAAAGCTACTACTGGATCCAGTTCCGCAGCTCTCCAAGCAGGGTAAAATCCCGCTGCCATTGAGAGAACGACTGAAAGAACCCAAGTAAAAGCAAAGATGTGAGGTTCAAAGATAGGATTCATTCTCCAATTTTCCCCACTAGGCGCTCCAGCTGCAACAAGTTCATTCATGACATACCCCAACCCAATTCCAAGAAATAAACCAATACTTCCCCCAATCACGCCAATGATTAAAGCTTCGTTTAAAAATAGCATGAGAATTTGACGCTTGGTGTAGCCTAATGCTTTCAGAGTGCCAATTTCTTTAGTCCTTTCAATCATAGATGTGTACAAAGTGGTGATAATCCCAACAGCTGCAACTCCTAACGATACTATCGCAATGTTATTCACGAAATTGGCTACTGCATTACTAATTTGGTTCACAATATCCGTAATGGTCTTAGGATTAAGTATTGAAACGTCGTACTTATCATTAATTTGACTACGAACTTGTCTATTCAGGCTTTCATCCTCAGTAATGACATAGAATCCATCATATGATCCTCCACGGCCCAAGAATGAGTCTGCTTCACGTAAGGAAATGAAACACATATCATCCACAGGAACTAACATCCCTGAAGATCCTATATATTCCATGACTCCCCGGACATAATATGACTTCTTTTCAACCGTAGTCTTACGGTCTTCTGTCTTTTGGTATTGAAGTCTGATAACATCCCCAACTTCTGCATAAGGATTCGGTCCCTCTGGTCGAACTAATTCGTTTCCAAGGATTACACCAAAACTGTCGGTTTCCGATACAATTTCACCTTCAATAAATCCAAACGTTGGGAAAATCAAAGGTAGCATATTATTATCGATTCCTATAACTATACTTGTGAGATCATCGTGCCCAGAAGAAGATATTAAGATCCCACTTTGAACGAAAGGAATAACTTGCAAAACACCTCCAATTCGAGCAATATCCTCGACTACAAAGTCAGTCAATTCTAAATCACTCGTACGAGGAGACACGACCAAAATATTTGGATTCAATATCTGCAATTGTTTATCAATGTGAATTACAGTTCCCTTGGACATTCCATTTACTGCGATAATTAGAGCGCTTCCGATAAGTACCATTATTATGGTTAACGCGGATCTTAATCTTCTATCTTTCAAAGCTTGCCAAGACATTTGGAAAAATGAAGTCATAAATTCCATCACTTTTTAGATCGACGACGAATCAAGACAATACTAATTGCTATAACAGTCCCTCCACCAAGGATGATTGTTATTCCTGAACCAATGACTAATGAATACAGATCAATGCCTCCATTTGTGCTAATTGATTGCGAATGCTTTTCTATCAAAATTGAAAATGGTAACACTATTTGATGTACGTTATATAAATTATCGAAGTAATAAATAACGCACTCGATATGATAATTCCCAGGGATAGCGGAAGAATTGATGATTCCAGTTAAAGAGAAAGGGAGGGGAGAATCAGGTTCCAATTCCCCAAGATAACTTTTACTACTTGTGGTTTCGACAAAGATGCTATCATTGGATTCTAAGGATGCGTTCATAAATAATGCGTTTGCGTTTCCAGTATTTAACAAAGTTGCAGATACAACTATATTTTCTCCTGGATTAACTGAAAGTTTGGATAAATCGGAAGAAAAAACTGAAACCCGCACTTTCCCATAAACAATTAGGCCCATGGATAATGTTTCCAAATAATTTGTGCTATGTTTGTCAGAGAACTGAATGGTGAATGCCATTGACATTGTGTTTCCCATCGTGGTTAGTGGGGTGAAGATAATGATAGGAATAGATAAACTCTCCCCTTCCGAGACATCTAGAAAGCTCCAACTCGAATTGCTTTGAATGATTAATGGTGCAGGGATCTGTAGATCAATTTCAACTTTTCCCTTCCATAAATTATTTGTAATGTTCATCATGAACATAGACGTGCCACCTGCTTCGATATCTTGACTATTTCTATCTATGGAGGTTAAGCTTGGGATTTCAGTTTCCACAAGCCATGTTTGTGAAATTGTGGCATTTTTATCAGTAATAAAAACAGTAACCTCTTGTACTCCGACAGATTCTTGCGAATGAAACAAGAAGGAGGGCTCAGTGATGTTAACGGGAATATCGTCAACCTCCCATGAGTAATACAATGAATCATTGTCTCCATCTCTGCATATTATTGAAAAATTAATTTGGTCTCTTGGTTCAACGAAAATAGTACCCGCAGTAGGTCTTTCCCAAGTTATTTCAGGTGGAGTATTAGGTATTTCTAGATCAATAGTGAAACTTACTGGAATACCTACAGAAACATCAGAACCTGATTTGATATAATAATTTAGTTCTAATTGAGCAGGATAAGAACCTTTTGAAGCGTTCTCTGCGATAACAAGTGGAAATGTTAATTGAAATAGGTCTCCTTCTAAAACTAGATATTGGCTTACATTAAAATAGACAATCAATGATTCACCAATGCTTGTAGCGTTAGAATCCCCATCAATTGTATCAGAAAAAGGGAATGGAAGCATTAGAACACCGATAATAGATGAAATTGAATCATTGTGGAGATTAGTGAGTTGGAATTGAACTTCTACAGTTTCCCCAGGTGCTCTTATTCCAGTCCAAACGACTAAGTCTAAGCGAAAGTTTCCCTCTTTTTGAGCTCTTGTGTCAAATTCTGTCTTTGAAATCCATGGAAAAATGAGAATAACCAGAAAAATCGTAGTAATAAAGATTTGAGTCTTTTTCATTATATTTCCTCTCATTTAGATTTTGATATTATCCTTAAAACCAGCATTAAAACCATCTTTCAGATAATAAATACGATCTGCTAAAGATCCAACTTCTGGGTCGTGTGTGACTACAACTAAAGTGACCCCCAGGTTATTATTTAACTTTTGAAGAATCTCCATGATAACTGCCCCTGATTTAGAATCAAGATTTCCTGTTGGCTCATCAGCTAATAGAATAGTTGGATCATTCATTAAAGCACGAGCTATAGCAACGCGTTGTTGTTCCCCCCCACTCAAAGTATTTGGATTGCGATAATACTTATCTCCTAGCCCTACATCATTTAGTACTTTCATTGTCTTCTCCTTCCGCTTTCTTCCATCAAGAGGTGTTACTAATGCAGGAATTTCAACATTTTGGCCAACAGTTGAACGAGAGATAAGGTTATATGACTGGAAAATGAATCCTATCTTTCTATTTCGTAACCAAGCGAGTCCTTCATCACTAAGCGATGAAATATCAATTCCGTCAATGTAGATCTTTCCTTCTGTAGGGCGATCTAGAGCTCCTAAACAATTGAGTAATGTACTTTTTCCAGATCCAGATGGGCCCATAACGGCAATAAAGTCACCTTTTCTTACCTGCAGTTGTACACCTTGAAGAGCATTTACTTGTACTCCTTCACTTAATTCGTAGGTTCTTCTAAGATTCTCAATCTCAATTGCAAGATCTGTTGTTTTTTTCCTAAAAGGATCGAATAAATACTCTTCATTGACTTTTTGTTGTTGTTGATGGTAAATAGTCACAAAACCAGAGATTAGAATAGAAACTAATAATATTTGTAGTGTAAATGTTGGGATTAGATATGACTCCTTCGGATCTATTAAAAAAGTTACACTCAGTATTAACAGCTCAACAAATATTGCGACCAATGCTGGGACGAAACTAGTTTTTGAATCAGTTAAGAAACCTAAGAATCCTAGAGTACTAAAAAAAATCATTAAAATGGGTATAATAACTGAAATAGGATAACGAAAGGTAGTAATAGCTGATGTGACAAA
>JBHLPQ010000318.1:0-2925 GCA_048939265.1 Promethearchaeota archaeon | reverse complement strand
GAGGAAAGAGCCAAAAACACAATTCCATTAGTTAATTTTTCCACCTCAAGTGCTGCAACAGCCATTACAATGGTAAATATTGCAAAGAGTATAATTTCAATCGACGCCATTAACATCAACTTCTATTTCATTGGTTTTGTTTTTCTTGCTAGGTTTTTTAAAAACGAGTTTCTTTTCAATTGTGGCCTCAAGAATATACTCAGCCATCCGCCAACGCTTAGCATTCAGAGTTATTGCAGATTGACCAGTTTTTCTCTTTATTGGACAAGATTCTTCACATGCTTGACAAAACATACATTGTGAAAGGTTAATGGAGAACCAAAAAGGTTTTCCTTGCTCTGGTGAATAATTTGAAAGCTCAGTAGGATTGACAGGTATAATGTCAATACATCGTGTTGGACATTCTTTTTCACAATTTCTACAAGCAATACATAAATCTGGATTGACTTCTGGAGCCCCTCTGAATCCATCTGGTACTTTTATGTTTTCATATGGATATTTTACTGTCACAGATTTATTAAGCAGATTCTTCGTTACCTCTCTAAACAAAGGGAAAAGATCAAAAATCCTCATCATTATTAAAGTACACCTATTAAATATATTATCATCAATAATGCAAGGAGAATTATTGGTAAATAATACCGCCAAAAATATAGAACCAACTGATCGATACGAAGACGAGAAAGAACTGTACGACTAACTGTAATAAGAAATATTACTAACGTAGTTTTAAGAATAAATGCTAATATGTTGATGATATAAAAAAAAACATCCCATTGACCTATATAAAACAATCCTTCAGTTAAAGAGTTTAATGGCCAAAAGCCTGGGCCACCTAGAAAGATAGCAGCTATTATCCCAGCAATTGCAAACTCTAACACCAAATTAGCTAGGTGACTAAACATATATTTTTTCCCTGTAAGCTCCACATTCCAACCACCAACAATCTCTGTCTCTGCATGAGCAGGATCAAATGGAATTTTCTCTAGAACTGCATTAGCGGACAAAACTGCTATATAAAACTGTATAGAAAGAGGGATTATATATACCAAATGAAGTGCATTATAACCCTCTGGTCTGAAAAATATATTTAATGGAATATCTATTAAATTGAATCCACTCTGAATTATTTTTGAAAGTTGAAGTGATCCAGCTAAAATAGCAGGACCAATAAATGCAAGAGTTAAAGGTATTTCAAGAGATAATTCCGCTATAGCGGCTCTAGATCCTCCAATTAAACCATAAGGATTGTTAGATGACCATCCAACCAGAAATATAGATCCTGCAATAACTGCTAATAGAAATAATAAGAAAAATATGTCACCTTCAAATGAAATTAAACCTTCAGCCATATATACAGGAGTGAAGAAAGCAAGAAGTAAAGCTAATGCTAACTGGATCGGGGGAATAATATTAAATTCAAGCGTCTCGACTCCATCTGGAGTAATATCTTCTTTGACAAGTAATTTGAGAATATCGTAAATAGGTTGCAGAAACGGAGGGCCTATACGATTCTGCATTCGTGCATAGATTTTTCGCTCCAACCAACTAAAAAATAATGCCCCCAAGATAATAAAAATAATACCTGGAAATAAAAAATATTTCAGAATGAAAATTGCAGGAGGAAATCCAGCAAATAAAATAAATAAACACGCAACTATCAACGCATAAATTGTTGAATAACTTAGGACTTTGAATATTGTATTTGTTGATTTCATTCTTACCATTTTCCCTTAGAAATCTAGAATTCGTGTACCAAGGCGATACGCCCGATTTCCTCTACTTATTAGGTGTTCACCTGATAGTTCCATTATTTTCCCTTTCTTTGAATCAACAAATGTGACTCTATCCATACAACCAATACAAGGATCTATAACTCGAACAACTGGAGGAATATCGGCTACTTGTATTCCAATCAATCGTTTTTTCAAGCTGGGCATATTAGCAAGGGTAGGGGCACGAACTTTGATGCGTTCAGGTTTGTCTGTCCCATTTGACTGGATGAAATGAACATTTTCTCCCCTTGGTGCCTCAACTCGACTAATTCCCTCTGCCTCTGGGATTTTCCGTGGAGATTTAATTCTCAATTCCCCTTGTGGCAATGTTTGAAGTGCTTCAATAGCTAAATCAATTCCAGTTAGAGATTCTTCTAATCGAACGATCAATCCGCTCAGTATATCTCCTTCAGTCACAATAGCTACATCAAAAGAGAGATTATTGTAAGCTGCATACGGATCAACCCTACGGATATCTACATCAATGCCACAAGATCGGGCATTAGGCCCTACAGCACATAACTTTAAGGCCTCATCTCTTGTCAATGGGGCGATACCTTTTTGACGAACTATAAAGCTTGTTTCTTTCATCATCATTTCTTGGTGCTCAACGATCCTTCTACGAAGTTTTTTCAACCTGGGAATAATTCTGGTTACTTGTTCAGGCTGGATGTCTCGTCGTACTCCCCCTATAGTATGCATAGCGTAATTAACACGATTCCCAGATATTTCCTCCAAAATATCCATTACTATTTCTCTGTCTCGCCATGTAAATTGAAAAATTGTATCAAAACCTGTATTGTGAGCGAGTACACCATACCATAACAAATGCGAATGGATTCGCTCAAGTTCAGCCAGTATTACTCTAATATATTGAGCTCGTTCAGGTATTTCATTCGTTATTTTAGCACACTTCTCTGCAGCTTGTACATAGCATAATTGATGAGCATCACTACAAATTCCGCATATTCGTTCAGCCAGATAAAGATTCTTTGAATACGTACGACTTTCAAATGCTTTTTCTATTCCTCGATGATTGAATCCAAGGCGTATTTCGACATCTTTAACGGTTTCTCCTTCAACCTGAAAAATAAATCGAATTGGTTCCTCAAGGGAGGGATGTTGAGGACCTATAGCTATTGCATAATCA
>JBHLPQ010000026.1:0-27452 GCA_048939265.1 Promethearchaeota archaeon | reverse complement strand
AAAAAGTAGTATATGGATTGAATTTGACTTGGATTTTTATGAGATTAAATTTTGATAGAGTGTGACTGTTTCTCAGATCCCAGGAAAAGATAATACTATTCCATCTAATGTTTCAGTCTTAATTGCTATTTTCTGTTGAATTAATTGAGTAAGTGCCTGATTGACACGTTCTAATGTCCACGTTGTCTCTCGTACCAAATCAGTTAACCCGATTTCCCCTCGAAAGCGAACTGCTAGCTCTAGGATAACTTGGTGATCTTGACTCAGTTTAGGGTCAATAAATACTATAACATTCATCCCTGCCAATTTACGGATTTCGTGAATCATACCATTTTCCGTTAATAATTCTAAGGCTTTGGTTATATCACCGATAGGGGTTGTGATGCCTTGAGTCTCATCACTCAATTTTAAAGCTAATTCTGAGACACTGAGAAGTCCACCTGTTTGATTACGTAATTGTTTTCCTATTTCAAGGATTCTTAAAGCAAGGAAATTGTGATATTCATCCTTTCCTTTCAATCGTTGCTTTAAGCCTGGCTGTCTTCCTACCACATAAATCCCAATCGCACGAGGCAGTCCTAATTCTTCTCGTAGTGCCATTAATCGTCGAGCTAATTCAGGATTTTTCTTGAGATCTGTTTGATAACGTTTTTCTAACTTTTGCAGATCATTATGCAGCTCTTTTACTTTCGAACTCATCTCCGTTAGGGATTTAAGTGCGAGTTCAGCACCTTTACGCTTCATCTCTGCTTCTTTGGAAAGTTTCTCCTCGATTCTCCGTAATCCCATTCTTATATTCATCCTATTTATGTTTCCAAGTGGATCTTGTCTTGATTTCATTTATAATTCTTTAGATTATAGCAGTCAAATAAGAATCTATTCAACTTTTTTCACATGAGGTCATTAAATAGCTCGTCACCGCAGCTGGTCTCCATCGTGTGGGATGCAATCCAACATCCTCTATCCTGTTAGCGTCAATCGCGTTCAGGAATGCTTCATTCATAATATTATAGGCACCATTCACATCAGCATTAATAGTAATACCATTGTGGGATTTAAATAGCCCTCTAGTGTAGTTACGCACTATAGATCCTTTATTGAAAATATTGCGGAATTTCTACAAGAATCTATCAAAGCGTTATTAAATTCCGACCTGTTATAATTACAAATATTCGTGAAAAAATTGTTATTTTTTAGCTCAGATATCTATATGTATATCTTTTGGGAATCATTATGCCAAGATGACGAGACCAGCTCAACAGCTACCACCAATCTTTGTTATACCAATAACAACAACCCCCAGCCTGGCTTTGGTGAAAACTGGAATCTCAGGGATGAATGGAAAATTTTGGGTTCTAGCTCTGCAACAATCCCAAATTAAATAACAAAATATTTATTCACCCCTTTTTTTATTTTAATTGAAGAGATGATGATGAAGCCTTATAAAATTCAGCAATTGTTCATCTTACTCCTCGGAAGACTCGTCCAACTATTGGTTTTAATTTACGTTTATCTCCCGATTATCCTCGGGATTTTATACCCTATGGTATTCCTCATCCCCATTTTTTATTTTTCAGGTATGGTTTTAGGTGCCCCTTTTGGCTCCTGGTTAAGCGCATACTATTTAATATACCCAAATGAGGCCTTACCTCTTGTTATTATTGAGGTATTTATCTTTTTAATAGGTTGTGCCCTATTCTTTGTGGCACTCATTCAACTTACTCAAACAAAACATCAAGGGGAAAATCTTGCTCAAGCGGGAATATATCACCACATCCGACACCCTCAACACCTAGGAATCATTGTAATGGCTTTCCCCTGGGCATTATATATACCTGGGATCAATGATTTCGGAATTCGTGTGGGTGATCTTGTAACCTGGATTTTTTTCACACTCCTTCTGGTGATTTACTCAGATATTGAAGACTATCGGTTAAGAAAACGATTTCCTGAAGAGTTCTCAGTCTACCAAGCTAATACTGGGTTTATGCTCCCCAAAATAGTACAATTTAATCAATTGAAATTGAAAAGACTAAGAGAAAATCGTCTTTTTAGATATTTATTCCTTTTAGTTATGGTTTTTCTCTTTCTTGTCATGTTACAGATTATCGTTGAAGATCTAATGAGAAAGGGGATCCTTGTCGCATTTAGATAATATAAAATGATCGACAATTGATAGGCTGCATATTCTAAAATTCTGAAATCCTCTAATGTAGTTGTTTAATGCTGATAGCTGATTATTCCCTCTCTCCACGTTCGATGCATATCATGTCCAGATTTCGTATGCTTATAAACTCAATATTCCAGCTTTTAATTGCAGGGATCGTACATAACACTAGAGATGGCTTTATGGATGACAAGTCTTTATTGTTCTTTCTGTGGGAAAATGACATATGAGTCGGATTCCCAGAAGTGTTCTGACTGTGGAGCGGCCTTTTGTCCTCAATGTGCTTCACAATTAAACGTCAATGGTTCTCAAATTAAGTGTCCCTGTGGTTCATCCAATATTGAAAGCGGTTCCCCTGCCCAGAACTTGAAAAGTGAAACTCTCGAATACATTTTCGATTTGAAACGTGCCCTCAAACAAGTTGCTTATCGTCCAGTCCTCGTACTTAAACGAACTGGACATCTCGAAAGCAGACTACGATCTTTTCGGAAACAATTCCTCATTCCAGGAAATCAGATCGATGAAATTTTCCTTGAGACTAAAAAAATTGAAAATTTCACGTTATCAGAATTTCAGGAATATTCAGCGAAACTCAATCGGTTATATCGTAGTCTAATGGGTTTGACTTCTTCCTTTACTGACCATCGTAACTTTTCCCTCCAACTTACTCTTTTTCAAAAACAAATTAAGAGCTTTGATCAGACAGTACAAGATAAACTTCAACCAATCCATGATTTGATAGAACAGATGGAGATTAAATGTGATCAATTTGAAGAAATGGCACAAAATCTTGGACGGTGTTTTAATGCTTTTGTTTTTGTACCAGGAGAGCTGGTCATTGGTTATTTTGCAAATATTGAGTTACGAAATAGTCGGATTCGAAAAACAACGGTAGATATGATAATCACAACTGATAGAATTTTTTTACTCAAGTGGAAGAGATTCAGTATTAGTGGTCAAAGAACTAAAATATATGATGAATTTCCACCCGAAGATCTTATAGATGTCCAGAAATCGAAAGTAGGCTTTTTAAAACGTGATCAGCTTCAAATCACTACTATTAAACATGATTACGAGTTACGTACTGATGCTGAGACCCTAATCCGGATTTTTGATGGTCTTCAGCTTAGTTATTACGGCCGACCTAATGAAATTTATGTCCACGAACCGTTTCGTGATTGGTCCTCTGAAATTTATCAAGAAAAGATATTAACTGGTCTCAATTTTCATAATAACAATGGGGGTACTGAGAGTTCTTCCAAACAAAATAAGGAACCTGATTTTGTTACAGGAGTTCTTGATGATCGTCTGCGTGACCTTCGTCTCCGTAAATTAGCCAATGAAAGAGCACTACAAGAATTAAAAGAAGGGAGAAAAAAAGTATCAAGTCGAGATTACTTCGATTTGATCAAACAATTTGAATTAGAACTCGCAAAGATCAACGAGGCTATTACAGAACTTCTTGTTAGAACAGGGAAAACCAATCTACTTGGATAAGCTTGGAAAAATTTCTTCAGGTATATCTTTCAGAGATTGTTTAGTTCTCTACGAAAATCTGAAAGCCATCTTGAAGCCTGCAACTCTAATTTTGCTAACTCATCTTTATGTAAGAGTTGGCCTGGTTTTTGGTGATCCATCCACTTAATCCACTGATTAATGTCTTTTGTTACCCAATGGTTTGGCCCATAAACACGAGAACTTGTTAAAATCGAAAAAAGTTCATCTAAATATGGAAGAATTCGATCAACAGTAGCAATAGCTTCTAGACGAAGAAGATCAAGTAACTCAATTGCATTTGCTACAAATTCAGCAGCTATACTAGGTAACTTCTTAATTTGACTATAATCTATTCGATTATGAGGAGTATCATCAGTTCCTTCAGTTTTACGTAATTTCTCTAGTCCATAAGGGAATTGTTGATTGAGTTTTTCTGTTCGAATAAAGTCTTCTAAATTAAAATTAGACTCTGCTAATTTTGCTCGAATCGATACAATTAATGATAGAAGATTCTTATGTTGTTTATGGAAAATATTTGGATCTAATTCTCCCTGTTCATATGATCGAGAAAGAATATCTAGAGTCCCAATATTTGCATATAGTTGTCCTTCTAATTCCCAACGTTTTGCTAAATTAGGAGGAAAAGTCATGAGTCTCATCCTACCTTAAATATTCTTCTTGTTTCCGAATTACGTACAGCTCTTTTGTGTATTTTTTGTATAACCGAGAGTATTCAAAAATTGAAATCTCTCCAGCAGAGTACCGATCTTCTAATGATGCTAATAAATCAGATATAGCTATACGTTCCGTTTCAAGATCCTCTCGTTTTGAAAGACCTTTTTGATCTTGCTTTTGAAGAGGTTGTGTCTGAACTACTTGTTGTGCACGTAATCGTGCCAATTCTTCATCTTTTTTCTGAATTTGTTGAGACAAAGAAGCTACTTCTGTTCGTAAAGCAGATGTTTCAGCGGAAGTCTTCTGCTGTTCAACGACAGGAGGTGTTTCGGTTAACCGAGCAACAGTATCTCGAACTGATTTTGCAGCCTCGCCGCGTGGCGTGGGAGGAACTCTCGACATTAAGTTCTTTAAAGCGATAATAACTTGATAAAGATGAAATTCTGCACGCCAATTGTCTAAAATTTTTAATTGGACGAAGCCATCTTCATCAATGTTTGGATGATCCATGTAACCAACAGCTGTTACAACAGGTGGTACATTAGGGAAGTATTCTGGCAGAAAAACTTCGAATGTAAACATATTCCTTCCCCGACTTGTTGTATAGGTCAATGTTCCCTGCCATCGTGCTAAGGATTCGCCCACAGGATTAAAACCAGAAGCAGCTGAATTTGAATAAACCAGTTGGGCCTCTCTAGCTAAAATAAAATCTCTATCCATATTTTTTTGGCTCCTTTTTCCGATTTTTAATTAATTCAATAAGCATGAGTGTTCTACTTAAAGTAGGTGTTTATTTTTAGTCATGTACCTTTGTTTGAAACTTCTTAAAAAAGCCTCACAATAAGGAACATTAAAAAGATGTTGGACAGTCCTAATCTGGAATTCCTCCTTTAAGATCAGCTTATTAATAATAATAACTCAAATTTTAGTCCTTGTGATTCTAAAATGTCACGGATTACTTGCTTTTAGGTGATTGCACTGAAGCTAAGAAGTCAATTATTGCTTCACCAAGCAGTTCGAATGCTTTATCAATATTTTTACCTGTTTTTGCACTAGTTTGAAGAAAATAAATTTTAAAGCCACGATACCTCTCTGAAATCTGCGACAATCTTGAAACAAATGCTTTTGCTTTTGATTCAGACACACATGGCATTCCAACCGAACATAAGTCTGTTTTATTTCCTAAGACAATTAATGGTACAGGCCCCCGTCCATTATTACGCCAAAGTTCATTCATCCATTTTACGATATTCTGAAAGCTTTCAGAACGAGTCATGTCGAAAACTACTAGTGCACCAACAGCTGACATATAATAGATTTTCCTAACATTTTCAAAGCGGGGTTGCCCAGCCAAGTCCCAAATTAGATACTTTATCTGTTTCCCCCCTGCGTACACAATATCAGATGCCTTGGCAGCCAGATCAGCCCCAATTGTCATTTGGTAATCAATTTTGAATCCTTCACCAAGGTATTGTCGTCGGATAGATGTTTTTCCTACAGCACCATCCCCGATCAAGATAACTTTTAATGTATGGTGTTCTTGAATAAGAGTTGCTTTAGCTGATGCAATAGCACGATCAATATCAGCACGTAACTCAAGATTTCTTTGAATATCTCTTTCAGTGTGTTGTTTAATGCTTTGGCCAATTTGAATCGCTAAGGTACTAACCTTGTCTCTAGGAATATGCTTTGAAGTAACGAGTGACACAATAAATATCTCTTCAACAATGAAGAAATGAATTGTTTGTGATTCAAGGGTGAGTACTTCTACTAGTTCACCCAATTTATATTGAGCAAAATTTTTTATCACGTTTGAGATAAAATTCAGAGACTCTTGGAAGTTCATTTTTGGTAGCAAAGGATAATCAAATATCGGGACACCACTATACGTGAAGCACGAAATCAAGAAAATTTCTTCAGTTTTTTGAGCTACGAGCCCATACCTTCTAAATTCTTCCATATGGTCATTTTCGGTTTTTTCAGCCTCTGAATATGCTTCCTCTAAGATACTTAGGTAATCCTTGCGCCCAGACATGGCATCTTCAAGATCAACACGAACCTTAAGAAAAAACTCTTCCATTTCGTCAGATCTATCCTCATCGAAAATTTTTTCTTCGATAGATTTCTTCTTTTCATCCTTTTCATTTTGAAAAGAGGGATTTTTATCCTCCATATGTATGAATAACTCCAATATTCTTTAATAAAGGTTTAACGTGCTTTATCTTGACTATTTACCTTTAAGACAATTCATCATCTTAAAGGCTTTATCCTTCAATCTGCTATCATGATACCAAAATAGATCTTATCTTCAAAGTGATGTATGAAACACTTTAAAGAAAGATGATTTTAGTATTCTCCCTCTGATCTAGGAGTAATTTTTGGAAGGAAAAAAATTGGGTGAACTTCTGGGTTCTTTAGATGATCAAATAATAATATTTTTGCAATCTTTCAGTCCGTTATTCGATCTTTTTTTTGGATTAATTACTTTTTTTGGAGATAAACTCTTTGTTACAGGAATCTTAATTATATTTTTCTTCTGCGTTGATAAAAAGGTTGCATTCCGAGCTGCACTTTTAGTTATATTTACTGCTTTTATCACATTCTCATTAAAAGGAATTTTCGCTCTTGAACGACCGTATCTTGAATATGAAAGGTTAAACAAATCAGAAATAAAAGGAATAAAAGACATACTAGGCCAATTACCAACAGATTATACCTTTCCAAGTGGACATTCCTCAAATGTTGGATCATTTTGGACATTTTTAGCCTCACGATGGCGTCATTCTGGCTTTTGGATAGTAGCTGCCCTTATCATAATTCTTATTCCCCTTTCGCGATGCTATTTAGGTGTACATTGGCCAACGGACATAATTTTTGGTGTCTTACTCGGAATATTGATCACATTACTCTTTATTCATTTATTACCTAAGATGGAACAATTTGCTTTCAAATCCCCTCCTTCTGTCCTACTATTAATTTCTGTAATAGCTCCAATAATTGCGGTTACAATATCGTATATACTAATTGTCTCAATGGGAAACAATTTTGAACTTGCCGACACCACTACTTATGGAGGATTAATTTTAGGTTTATCCTTAGGTTATATACTTGAAGAACGATTTGTTAATTTAAAAGTCAAAGAATATCGAACAAATATGAAGGTACTTATTTATCGTGGGATTGTGGGCCTCATTATCATCTTAGTGCTATATTTCGGTATGAGTGCATTATCTGGAATGCTGTTCGAAGGATTCCCACTTGATATTATTGCAAGATTCTGTAGATATGCAATTTTAGCTTTTGTTGCGGTTTTTTGTATTCCTTGGTTGTTTGTCCTTATTGAAAAGCGGTTTTCACTAGAGCAAGAAGTTCCTACTGAATAATCCAGTGATTTAAATCCTAAAAGAAAACAGTTAAGAACAACTGTTTGAAAAGTACTTTAAGCGAGAAGAAAGACAAAATAATCACTATCTTATGAGAGGAAACGTATGTCTGAGTCCGAATCTCTAATTTGTCCCAATTGTAATGAGAGAAGTCCAGCAGGCTATATTCTCTGCCCATACTGTGGTTTTGATTTAACAAAGATTGTACGTGAGAGAGAACGGATTCGGGTTACATTTAGAGAAAAACTTTCGAGGATTTATAGGAGCTTTATCGATCCTAGGGAAAGTAAACATCTTTTTAACGAAATTGGAGTTAATCCAGATCGCTTAGGAGCGATAATTGTCCTCTATTTTGTTTCCGTTAGTTTTGGCTTAAGACTTTCTGCGTTATTCGTAAAAGCAGCAGATTCCTCATGGCATGGATGGGAATTAATGTATTTTTTTATCGCCCCTTGGATTGTTGCTATAGGGTTTATCGTTTTAGCGTTATTTGGGTGGTTTATCAGTAGCCTAATCATCTGGCTAATTGCAAAGACTCTAGGAGGAAAAGCTAGCTTTCGAGACACTCAAGGAATTGTTGGCTATTCACTTGGACCTCTTATTCCTGCGTCAATTATCGTAAATGTAATAATTACCTTTTTAGGTCCTGGGCTAAACACGATCACTACTACAAGTTGGACAAATTATTCAATATTTGAAATAATATATATCCCCTTTTTGGCACTTGTTGCCTATCATTGTGGAAACGGAATCCAGACAGCTCATTTATTAAATGAATATTATTCCTATGGTATCGCAGGGGGCCTTACTTTTGTCTACATCGTGCTTTTCTTATTGCCAAATATCTTATAACGTTGAAGTTAATCGAGATTAATCACGAATTTCAAGGGAGCTGACAAAGTAGGGTCAACAATTCGGAAAATAGCTCCTGATTCTAGGATTTTTCCTACCTCCTCTTCAGAAAGAGTTATTCGCTGAGTTTGGTGAAGCAAAGCCATTTCAGAGCTTAGATTGAATGAATATCGAAGCTGTGCCATGAAGTCATTAAATTGTTGATCAATCGGAGAACGAATGGGAATTGCTTGGAGTTGATAACGTGAGGAACAAACAATGCAGTCATCCCGACGTTTTAGAGGAATTGAAGTAAATTTCCCCGCCTCTCCATCCCAAAATAGATATTCTTCTAGTGGAGATAATCCTAGGAGGATTTTAAGGGTTTCTTGAGCCATTAAGCCACCAATAACAAAAGAAACACTTGAAACATACGGGATATACTCTTCATTCTCTTCCTCGGGTTGATTCTCTTTTCTAACTTCTCCAAAAGGAGTACAGGCTTTTTGAAGTTTCTCTTCAGGAATTAAAGACTGGCACTCCAGACAGGAAGTTTTTTGAGGAATAACAACTTGAAGATTCCCAAGAAAACTATACATCCCTCCAGAGATTAACGGAATGTTGGCCCCTACGGCAAAGGAATTAACCCATCGTCGTGTTTGGAATGTATCTAAACCATCAAGGATAGCATTTGATGTTTCTAGAATGTGCCTTGGAGTCTTTTCAACAGGCATAAATAGTTCGATAATATTTACTTCGGGGTTTAATTCTTTGATAACTTGAGCACTGACTTTAACTTTCGGTTTCCCTATATCTCCGATTCGATAAAATAATTGTCTATTCAGATTACTTAATTCAATGGTATCCATATCTATTAATATGAGGGTACCTACCCCTGCCATAGCTAGTGATGCAGCAGCAACACTACCTAGTGCTCCAAGCCCAACTAGTGTCACGGTACTTTGTTTTATTTTTCCCTGATCCCAATGTTTAATCAAAAGCTGACGATTATACCGCTCACTCATATTTTTTCCCAACCACCACCTCTACTTAAAGATTTAAAAGTACTTCACTGGATTTGTGTGAAACTGCAGTTCTTATGAGATTGAATTAATTTAAGTTAATCCACCTGTAGTTCGAGTAATCATATATAATTTATCCATATCTTCGATTCCAGCAGACTTAAGAGTCTCGCTCTCGTCGAGTTGTTTTCCTTGAAACACAAGTATGACTGAGCGAGCAGGGATACGTTTTTCTTGTGCTACTCGTTCTTTGATAGCTGCTACAGAATCTGTTTTTTCACATGGTAAAGTAATTTCTCCGCCCCCAATAGCTTGAACAACATTAATCTGCATCTTGTATTCCTTCGTTTGAACTATTTTGTCTATGTTGGTTATTTTCTTCTTTTAAAACATATTGAATGTGGAACCCGAATGTGTATTCATTCCCTTTCTTTAGTCATTATTCGAATTGACAAACGTGATTCCGTGATTATTAATCTCGAATCGTAATGTTTTTGTTGTGTGGTTTGTCCCTCTCATTTTACAAATTCGTAGTATCCGTATCATTTCCCCACGTACCGAAAGCATATCTAAATTGATAATAGAATCAGCAATATACTCCTCTCCAAATAACGAGTGATCCGTACTAGTTGCAAGTTCGGATATTGCAACAGTAGTGACATTCAAAGCAGCAATATTCGCTAAAAATCCCGTTGTAAGTTTTCTGAGAAAGCCAGAATCATTTCCATAATCATAAAATTGAAATGCAGCTAATGGATCAATTACGATTCGTTCAATCTTTTTTTCTTCTACGACTTGACTTATATGATAAAAGACTTTATGAAGGAACGTTGGGAGAGAAGTCTCATCATATGGTACCCCTTCAGCTTCAATCATCAATTCTGATTCTTCAGCATACGTTAAAGTGTCAGGATCCCATAATTCCCAACCAGATGGAGTGAAATCAAGCATTGTTATTCTTTGAGGCTCAGCGAAGAATTGGGCATCAAAAAAAGAAAATCCACTTGCATCCCTACGAATAGCCCAAGGTGGCTCTTGCATCGCCACTAATAATCCGTTTTCCTTCCGACGGGCTCCTTCAAGTAAAAAATGTAAACCGAAAATAGTCTTACCAGCTCCAGCAGGACCTATGACTAAATTTGTGGTTCCTCTAATAAAACCACCAGATGTCAAAGCATCTAAATAAGGAATCCCTGAAGTTACCCGAACTTTATGCTCAAAAATTTTCTACACACTCGTTTATTAAGACTAGACTTGACTTAAGGTTGCTACCTCTTGGTTTCGTCTTAAATTGTTAACTAGGTATTTAAATGCTTGTTCAACATTCTCTCCACTCCGAACTCCTCCTGGGTCAGCAGCAACAGTCCCAAAAATTTGATAAGAGTTAATCTCCAATATTTTATCAAAAATATTTGTTTTAAGGAATTCTGGTGACAGAGCATTTGGTAAATCTTGTTTATTTGCAATTACTATAATTGGAATTTGGTCAGAAATCAATTCTAAAGCAGTTTCTAACCACTGTTCATCATATCTGAAATTTCTTTGAGAACTATCCACAACAAATACTAATCCATCTGCGGTACGTACAAAACGCTCGTGATAACGCATGTCTAGGAATTTTCGTTGCCCTCCAACATCTATCAATCCAATGACTGATTTGTCGATTACGATATGGGAAATTCCAAAAGCAATTGTAGGTTTAATACTACGTGGAGGAGGGTAACCATGTTCTAAATAGAAGGCAATCGAAGATTTCCCAACACCACTGGTTCCTAGCAAAACCACCGTGTAAAGATCTTTTGAACCGATTTGCATTCCGATATAGATCCTTTTGTGATTTCTACTATGTAGGTTTCTTGAAAAAGACTTTTTCTGTACATTAATTACGAAAAATACGGTATCGATTGATAATCTTAGATATTGACGTTTATAACATCTTCGGAATGCATAGATATCAAATCCAGAGATTTTTGCCCAGGGGTCACAAATTTATTTTAATTAGATTGTATTTATGAATCTAAAAGTTAATAGGATTTATGTGAATAATTATGCCCTTAAAGCCTCGAGAAATCGAGATTGAAACCCTCAAAACTCCAAAAGGTGACGTCCCGACAGTAAAAGGTCTTGAGGCCACAATCAATACAGTGTATTCGGAGATGGCTTCGTTGGACAGACATCTTGACCAAATAAATGAGTCTCAGAAACAAATTAGCCAAGCTCTAAACCAAATAAACACTCAACTATCTGAATATAACAAAAAAATCCTAGATTTGGGTAAAACCTTCGCTGAGCTTGTTGTCTACTTATCAAAAATCGAGTCTCAACAAGACCAACGCCGAAAATTCGCAAAGAAACAAATGATAATTGAAAAAGCTGACCTCGTGGCATTAAAAGAGGAGTTATCAAGCATTCTTGAACAATTAAAAGATCAAGTGACCGAAAGTGAATCCTAGAAGCTCTAAGAATCTTCGTCTCCTTTCAGCTCCTGTCGATAAAGGGACTGATGACAATAAAATTTCTATTCCTAGATTTTTATCTTCTTCAGATCCCTCCACATCATCGTTACTCCAATTAAAAATTAAAAAAGCTGGAGAGTGGAATCCATTTGAGTCTATTAAGTGTGTAATCTGCTGGAAGCCTATTGACATTTATGGGAAAGATGCTAATTCTTATATGGAGTGCCCTCATTGTCATCAGAAAGCACATCAAGAACATATGCTCCGTTGGCTCGCTCAACACCATACTTGTCCATATTGTCGAGGGAAGATGTAATTCTTGTCTCTCGGGATTTTACCTAAAGAACTTCAAGAATTAGTCGTAAATCTTGAAGATCTCATTAATTCTCACTATTCCAACCGATCACGTACTTTACCCGTGAGAATTACTAAACGGAAACAAAATAGTGTTATTACATGGAACATTTATCCAGGAGACAAAATTCAGCTGAATGATCTGTTTCTAATTATTATAAAAACTATTGAAAAAAGCTTAAAAGACATTAATGGAGAAATAATCTGTTGTTTCCTTACAAATGGTGAAATCCGTGATAGAGGTGTCCAAGAATTTCAGATTCACATGGGAAGAACTTGGGAAATTTATCTTTATGATCCTGAAACCTATATTGCTCTAAGACTCCTTTATGAATCGAGAATATCCCACCCTCAAGATAGATGGCTTTCTATTGATATCGATGTTGTAGCAGAATCAGCATGGTTTGCTTCCTGATTTGATCACTCAAAGAATAGTCCAGCGTTGTGTATGTGTTTCATAACGCACCTTTCCTTCCTTTGCTAACTCTTTAAGGAAAGCTGTTACTGTTGTTTCGGCAACACCTAATTCCTTGAAAGGTGTCTCCCAAGAAAAACCAAGAATACGTTGATATTCTTCAGCAACATAGAAAGCTTTAGCCTCACCAGCACTGACCACTAAATCATAAATCGTATCTTTAGTATGCTTGTGTTCAAACGTAAGATTCTGAATGTACAGTTCCACTGGTCTCGGAATGGGACTTTGATGAGCAGGACAGATTACCTCTGTTTTAAGCTTTCCTACTAGCTCTAACAATCTCATTCGTTTCTCTGGGCTTCCTGTGTTATCGATGTAAAAGGCAGCGGCTTGATCAGGGTATATGTTTCCCTCATCCCCAATAAATGTACATCCTCCTCTATAAGCTTGAATTAATATGGAATCAGCAGAATGGCCTCCAGAGTTTTGTAAAATCAATTCTTCTCCACCAAGATCAAGGGTTTCACTCTTCTCAAAAGTATGGATGAATTCTTCTTTAACTTTCCCAATTTTTGAGAATAAAGAGGACTTCATTGCTAGACTAAATTTAGAAGGATGGGGAAATTGTTTTTCCAGAATATAGCTCCGACCTTCCTTTAGAGCTTCAACACCTGATTCATGAAGCCACACTTGGGGTTTAATTTTTTTCATTGACTCGATTCCAGCCCAATGATCTGGATGTGTATGCGTTAGAACAAGATATTTGATTTCCAAGGGATCACGATCAGCTTTTTTCACAAAGGAAATGATCTCTTTTCCAATCTTACGAGATGGAAGGTCAATAATTGCTATTTTCTCATCACCCAAAACAAGGTAACTCGCGTATTCTTCACCTTGTTTGCCTATATCATCTACCACCCGATAAATACCTGAAGCCCACTCAACAAAATCAGCCATTCGTTTACACCACTATTCGTAAATTAGTACAATTTACTCTCTTATAATTCTTCTATTATTTAATGGTTTTCGATGGAGGAGGCCATTTTTGGTTTTTAAGTACCAATTCGTAAATACAAGGATAATTTTTAAAAGCATCACAAAAAAAAAAGGTTCTAATAATTAACTCATCTAAAGATTTTCAAGTAAAGATGGTTGAAGAAGAGATGAATTAATCTTGAACATCGATCAATTAATTGACCATAATTATATTCCAGTTATTGACCCTACAGCCAAGAATTCTCCAGCCGAAAAAGGGGCAAATGCTTTCCTCGCCGAGTATGGCGGGGTAGTGGAAGAATTAGCTTTGGTATGCAAAAAAGAGGATGGATTGGTGACCTACCGATCAGGTGCAGCTCCCAGTGATCGTAATTATGAAAATTTCTTTACTGATTTCACTGAATTGGCTAATGATCTAGGTCTTAGAACCCACGCTTTTGCCTATGCTTTTGGAGATTCCTATTTGGGAATGGATCCGAACTATTCGATCGGTCGTTCTGATGGTACGGTCATTCATGACTATGTCGACCCCTCTATGGAAGGATATTGGAAACATCTTAATTTCATTGCACGGGAGATTGCTACAAAGCCCGTAAGGTCATTAATCCTACAAGAATTCCTATTTCCCAGACAAGAATACTCATTTTCACGTAGGAGTGTCAGAAAATTCGCTGAAATCTCAGGAGTGAGTTTAGATGTCACCTACCTTGATATTCAGAAAGACCCTGCAATCCAAAGGATGTTTGAAGATTGGCGAGTAGAACTGATTTCAACTGCTTTTCGTGAAGCAACCGAGATGGCTAAAGCAGAAACTCCAGATCTTGACGTCGGGATGATAGTTCCAGTTGATCCTGAAACTGAGTGGAATGAAGGATATATTCGTCATTTTGGGATTAATCTTGATCAAATTATCGAGATTTCTGGTTATATTGTCTATCACCTCATGCCTTATTCACCAATGTACCCAGAACCAGACACCCCTGGGTGGGACATTTTGTTACAATCAATTCGAAGTTCCGCTCTATATGAAGAAAGTGGCTACAAAAAGGCATTATTCATTTGGGGGCTTGAGAATGAAGAGGATGTCGATTGGTTGGACACTTTAAAAGAAGAGGTTAAAGCTGACCACGTTTTTGGGCGGTTGGAACACCCCCCAAAATACACGGTAAAACGAGAAATTCATCGTGGTGTTTGAAAAATTAATTAATACTCCTGACTCCATTGAGCATATTTTTTAACATAGTCCATAGCTTGGCTTCTGAATGCCTCACGATCCCGTTTCCATTGTCGAGACGCTGTAGCATTAAGCGGATCATCAGGATTTGGGCTGTTCAATAAAAATCGGATTGTTTCTACAATCTGAACCAAACTGTACGCAGGACTCCATTCTTTTCCAAGAATTCCTACACATACCTTTTCCTTGAAAATGTTCACATGCCAAATTGGGGTCTTAAATCGAACTTTAGGAGGTTCAAATGGGTATTTGCGAGGGATTTTGATTTCAATAAAGAAAACACCACCTTCATACAACCCAGAACCTAATATTTCCCCCCGCCAGTGAGTGAGGTTGTTATTTACTGTACGAAAAGTTGGTTGTTCACGAGCAAGCTCTTGAGCTTCAATTGCTAACCTATCTAACCATTCATCCTCAGTCAGCATGATGTAATCCAGCTTTCAATCCTAAATAAACTGATTTTCATAAGATTTCCGAGGAACTCAGCAAGGTTTCACTTATGATATTTTTTTTCTAGAGATCTTATGAAAGTTAATCAGTCTACTGGGCTAAATATATTATATGGATAATACAATAAAATTTTTTATATTTGCTGTAAAGTGGTAATGAAAATAGTACAATCCCTTTGAAATGTGCCAACTTCTTGTTCAACACCTTATAGATGAATTTATTCAGGAAGTATCTAGAAAAAAGAGGATAAAAGAGAATGTCTGAAGCTTATTTAGATGTATTTGAACGCTTTGTAAAACTTCAAGAATTTATGTCCGCAGATGACAAAAAATTCCGCAAAGATCCACGAAAAACAGCACGAATAGCCTCATTGCTAGCTATGGCGAGTTTGTACTCCAAGTATCCTCTCGATAAACAATATGCTGTGTATAAAGCAATGATTCAAACGATGAGAGAGAAATTACCTGATTTTAAAGCACTAGGAGAATCAGTGGATGATATTGCGGCAACATTAATCCTTGCGTCTGAAATCAACAAAACTGTGAAATAATGGGTTTTGCAAACTATACATCAAAAAGGTATAAATTGTCTAAGTCAATATTAAAACAGATTTAGCAATTCTAACATACGCTTTCATCTTCTAGGCTTGACCTGACAGCGAGGAAGGAAAATCTATCCAGGAGAATGAAGAATTCCTGAGAAATCTTTTCATTTAATGGGAAAAAGTTTTTTCAAGATAAGATTGATCATATACCGATTAGATTTGTTTCATTGAAAAAATAAGTCACATGAGGGGGGAGGGAGGGAGTCCCAACGTCTAGAAAAAAAGATTTTTCGGTTCGTTGGAACTCCAGAATATTCAGTGTCTTTTTGCGCTGCTGCACTCCTCTCGTTGTTCAGCTGCTGTGTTTACGATGTTTTGTCTTATTTATATATTTTTTTTCTACGATTTTTCGTAATTGTAAATCACTTCTACTTATTACCTCCTTCATTTATAAGATATACTTAAAGGAGGCTTAACCTCTAATTATAATATCTCGTTCATTGGCTTACTTTCTCTAACTAAGCCCTCCATTCATCCATTTATATTTAAATGACAATAGGTTATATTTCAAATAATCGACACTGTTTTCCTTTCTTCCCTAAACATTGGTAATATTTTCTTTCTAAAATAGAAAGGCATTTATATTTTCAGCAAGGGGAATAATTTGAGGCGATAAACAATGTGGGATTGCCAAATGGCTCGCTCAAAGTAAGATTTCTGGTTTTTCCTCACCCTCCCGCTGCTGTTTTCGTCATCTATTTCAAATTCTAACCTTTTCTAGTATTTTCCTCTTTAATGGATTTTTATTTAATAGATTCCATGTTGTCTCTCAAAATAAAGGATGTGTCACATATGGAAGATCTTAGGAACAAAAAATATGTTGTATGCCCAGCGTGGCCTTATGTTAATGCTGTCCCTCATCTTGGAACAGTTCTTCACCTTTTAGGGGCTGATATTTTCCTTCGATATCTAAAACTGAGAGGAGCTGAGGCGATCTCAGCCACGGGATCAGATTGCCATGGCACCCCGATTGCCGTAGCTGCTATTGAAGAAGGTGTATCTCCTCAAGAACTCGTAGATAAAAACCATGAGCGGATTGTTGGACTGCTTCAAAAATGGAATATCAATTTGAACTATTCTAAGACGGCGAATCCCTTTCATTACAAATGGGTGCAAGATTTTTATCGTAGATGTAATGACAACGGGTATATTTTTCCCAAAGAAGTTCAACAGCTCTATTGTGAACATGATCAGCGTTTTCTCCCTGACCGTTTTGTTGAGGGTATCTGTCCTCATTGTGGTGAGGCTGGTGCTCGAGGTGATCAGTGTGATGCTCCTACATGTGGCAAACCTCTTAGTCCAGTCGAATTAATCGACCCCTATTGTCGGATATGTCGGAACCCACCGATTATCAAAACCACAACTCATTGGTACTTCAATTTTAATGCCTTTCAAGAAGAACTCGCGAGATACATTCGCCAGAATAATCAATTGCCTGAAAATGCCCGTAAATTCTCTGATAATATCTTAACTGAGGGCTTACAAGCACGGTCGCTTACACGAGATTTAGCTTGGGGTATTCCTGCGGACAAATCGATTCCAGAAGCCAAAGGTAAAACCATCTACGTGTGGTTAGAAGCGGTTCTAGGTTATGTTTCTGCCTCCGCAGAACTCGGGGAACGAGACTATAATGATCCTGAATTCTGGAAAAGGTATTGGTTAGATCAGGATACTCGAACCGTCTTCTTCATTGGTAAGGATAACATCTTCTTTCACACATTGCTATTTCCTAGCCTTCTTTTAGGTACCCAAGATAGCTATGGAAAACCCTTTGTTCTTCCATATAATGTCAGTACCACAGAATTTCTAATCTTTGAGGAGAAAAAGTTCAGCAAATCACATGGGATTGGTATCTGGATTGATGATGCAGCTGCCCTTCTTCCTACAGATTATTGGCGATATTATTTAGCTGCAACTCGACCTGAGACTAAAGATACGACATTTACTTGGGAAGAATTCGAACAACGTGTCAATATCGATCTCAATGATGTTTTGGGGAATTACATTCATCGTGTCTTTGTCTTACTTCACAAATACTGTGAGGGAAGAGTTCCTGAATGTCACCGTCTCGATGACACTGATCGAGGATTTGTAACTGCCATAAATGAAATTCCTGAGACAGTGGCAGACTTTTTTGACCAATTTGAATTTAAAAAGGCTGTGGCTTCGATCATTGATTTTGCACGGACTGCCAATACTTACCTTAGTGCCAAGGAACCATGGAAAATTGTGGAGACCGATTTTACCACTGTTGAGACGACATTATATCTCTGCGCTCAGTCTCTTCTTACACTGAGTATTCTTTTATCACCTATTGTCCCTGAGTCAAGTGAAAAAATCTGGAACACTCTGGATCAAGAGGGAATTGTAGCAGAACAGGAATTTGAGGAAGCAGGGAAATTAAAACTTGAACCAGGTAGAATAGTTAAAGAATCAACACCCCTGTTCTCAAAAATTGATGTTGAAGAACTTCAAACACAACTTAAAAAATTAAGAATAAAAGATCAAATTGACCAAAAGGAGGAACCATCACTGTCAGAGAAAAAACCAAGCACAATACCGTTTGAAGACTTTCAGAAATTAGATATTCGTATTGGAACCGTTGTAACAGCTGATAAGATTCCTAAAACTAAGAATTTATTGAAGCTCGAGGTTAATCTTGGCCCAGAAATTGGCCACCGCCAATTAGTTGCGGGTTTAGCTGCTTATCGAAACGTGAAGGACTTGATTGGCCAACGATTAACTATTATTGTGAACTTAGAGCCTGCTACCATTCGTGGAGTTCGGTCTGAAGGAATGTTATTAGCTGCTGTAGAAGGAAATAAATTAGGATTGATCATTCCTGACAAAGATGTATCTAATGGTACCAAGATCAGCTGAGTTCTTTTATCTCAATAGATACACGCTCTAGCTCAAAAACAACATTCTCCCTTTTTCACTTATTTCTAGAATCTTACTTTTTCCCTTTTTATGTTCAAGCAAATAACCTAAGACTCTTAACTGTTTTACACGCTTTCTAACAGTTGGACGACTAATCTGTAACTCTTTGCCAATACCTGAGTATGTTGGTTTTAACCCCAGATTATTCTGCTGGTAAACGAATTTAAGAATCTCTAAATATTCTTCAGCGATTTTAGCCATAAATCGAGGTTCTATTTGGCGGGTTTCTTTCTCTAAAATACGTAATTCTCGTTCTGATATTGTAGTACTATCTATAGACAAAATTACTACTAAATTTCTAAGATAAGTTATCTCTTTTAATTTATAGATAAATTGTATCGCTTTTTCGAGTCCTTCTTTCAAAAATAAGTATTCTAGACGATCAATTAATATTACACTTTTACTGGGGGAATCTTCCACAAGAGTTATGAAACTATCATAGCTATTTTTTTCTGTAAGCCAATAGAAATCATACATTCCTTCCATATATACTCGAAAATCCCTACTTGGAGTTCTAGATGCAACAAACCCTCTATACCCTATAGTAATAAGATCATTAAACACGGTTTTTGATAAAGTCGGAGTTTTTTCTGTAACGAGATAAATATTTCCATCTTCTGTGTTAAATTTCAATAAATGTTTCTTCATTTCTTCTTCTCGATCTTTAATTGTAGTTATATCTTCGACCATTAGTAAGAAGTCCAGTGGTTCCCCTTTATCATCTCGTAAGAGTGATGTAGTTACCTGAACCCAGAGGAACTCTTTATTTTTCTTTTGATATCTTTTCTCTGACCGAAATGAAGATATTTTCCCATTTACTAGCATTTTTAAAAGAGTTTTCTCCTGCTCCCAGTGTTCTTCAAGAGTAATATCAAAAAATGTCATCTCCATTAGCTCATCGTCCTGATACCCCAGCATATGACAAAACACTGCATTTACCTTAAAAAACTTGAAGTCTAGGTTCGTTAATGCCATTCCAATCGGAGAATTTTCAAAAATGGATCTAAATTTTTCTTCATTCTCTCTTAAAACATTCTCCATTTCCTTCCTAGGAGTAATGTCTGTTGAAATTAACCCTAATCCTTCTCCCATCTTGAAAGCCTTAACTGCTAAGATTCGTTCACCTAATTCTGGATGATAATAACTACGATCTCCGCGGTAAGGGTGCCCCGAATCCAAGACTTTTCGATATTTATCAACGTTTTGTTCATCCGTTATGAATTCTACCACATTTTTTCCTATAATATCTTTTTTCTTTGTACCTGGAGAGAGCATCCCTAATCCCGTCACATTTATGTCGATTAAGTTAAATTCAGAATCCCAAATAGAGAATGAATCGGTTGCTGCATCCATAAAACTTCTTAATCTTTCTTCACTCTTACGTAGCGCGTTTTCCATGTTTTTTTGTTCAGTTATATCGGTTGCTACAATTCCTAATCCATCTCCCACTTTAAATGCTTTAACAGATAAAATTATGTCCCCATAAATCGAAGGTGGAGCCACTCTATCCGCGATAAAGGGAATTCCTGTTTCTAAGACCTCTTTGTACTGAAGGATATCTTCTGGAACAGTATGAAAATCTATAATATTCCAACCAAGTACATCAGCTTTCTCAGTTCCAGGTAAAAAGGTATTTAATCCATTTTCATTCACGTCTACTAAATTTAAGTTCGAATCGAAGAGAGAAAATGAGTCCGTGGCCCCATCCATGAAACTTCGTAGCATCTCCTCACTTTTGAGTAATGCCTGTTGTGCCATTATCCGATCTGTGATATCTTCAACACTACCCTCATAATATTGAATTATTCCATTCTTGTTTTTAATTGATCGTGCATTCTCTCGAAAATGGATAATAGAACCATCAGGTCGTTCAAGCTGGAATTCTAATCCTTTTACTTCTCCTTTCTCCTCAATCTCCTTTAAAAATTGATCTCTTGGATATTTTAGGGCAATTGCTAGTTCATTGGAATCAGTGTTACTCAATTCCTCAAATGAAGATAATCCAACAAGGTCAAGAAATGCAGGATTTGCTGCGAGAAATTTATGATCAAGAGTGCTACGATAAAGCCCAATCGGGGTATTTTCAAACAATGTCCGATATTGCTTTTCACTTTCTCGGACTGCTTTTTCCATCATTTTTTTCTCAGTTATATCTCTAATTCCACTAACAAGCTTTAAACCATCTTCATATTCAACGGCTTTACCTGAGGCTGCAACCCAAATGTATTTGCTATTTTTGTGTTTAATTCGATATTCAAAGTTAAATATCTGTTTTCCAGCGACAGCCTCCGTCTGAGCTTTGATTGCGTTTTCTATATCGTCAGGATACATGAACTCAATAAAACTTTTACCAATCAACTCGCTAGGATGGTAGCCAAAGAGCTCAAAGGACTGGGGACTGACAAAGAGGAACTTGCCTTCTGCATCAAGTTCCACTACGACATCTGTTAGGTTACTTATTATCTCTCGATAATTTCTTTCACTCTCACGAAGCTGCTTTTCTATCTGTGTACGTTCAGTAACGTCACGAATAATAGTAAGGACTTGGACGACTTTTTTATTACGGAAAATTGGGATTTTACGAGTTTCAGTATAATAAAACTTGTTATCAATTGGAGTAACATCTTCTGTAACAAGAGGTAAACCTGAGGTAAACACATTCTGGTACTCCTCAAGTACTTTATCGGGTAAGAACGGGAAAGCTTCTTGAATAGTCTTTCCTACCAAGTCTATTTCAAGATTAAGCTGTTTTAGCCAAGTAGTAAATGCAGGATTTGCAATAATTATCTCAAAATCGCTGTTGATGACGTGGATAGCATCACCCATCGAATTAATAATCATCCTGTACTGTTTCTCTGAAGTTCGTAATGAATATTCAGCCCGTTTCCTTTCCGTGACATCTCGTGCAATTCCAATGTATCCAGTAATTTCTCCATTGACTATTTGGGGAGTCGGCTTCGTCTCTAGAGTCAAAATCTCCCCAGATTTAGTAAAGATACGTGCTTCATACGGTGGGACAGTTTCACCGTCAATTGTAGCCTTAAAACCTTCCACTACCACCGCGGCATCTTCAGGATGAACTATTTCCAAAAAATGTTTTCCAATCCATTCATCCCTCGACCACCCAGTAATTTTTTCAAATTCTTGAGTAATTGACTTGATTTTACCATCAGAAGATAGAGTAAAAATAATATCACGGATATTATCCAATATATACTGAGTTTGCTCCTCAATAAGTGATGGAGTGACCAAAAAACCCTCATCTCCACAATTTCTTTTATTAATAGAGGCAAGAAGTATAAAGCTCTTCTAGGTTTTAAAGTCTGTTAACAGGCGAGGAGTATTCTCTAAACCAATAAGCAAAACAGGAGAAGTAAGAGAAAAGGAAAATATCAACAAACATGTGAAAATCTTTGATAAAAATTAAAATTCAAGGAAAATCATTGTACTAGTTATTGAACTCTCTGTGAGATATTGTTCTCAAAACGCCATTAATCATCAGTTAGGTTCCCATATTTTTCCACATAAATTGCCAAACATATATAGGGAGGGAAAAAGATTGCCATCATAGGAAGGAACAGTGGGTGAAGTAGGAAAAGAGTCACTAGTAACTGAATGATGAGACGAGTTCAGCCACGCAAGCGAAGTCACCCTGAAAGCCTTGGTGTTCCAACGAACCGAAAAATCTTTTTTTCTAGACGTTGGGACACCCTCCCTCCCCCCTCACTTTACTTCTTTTAATGATTTGAGTAGTTTAATTTTTTATTTTTTTCTTTTGTTTTTTTCTAACCACTTTTTCAATATTTATAGCCATTCAATTAACTTATTTACCATTCCTTTTCACTCCCAATCTCTGTAAAACTTTTTTAATCCCTTTTCTTGTGATTATCTAATTCTTCATAACTACCATGGATATTTCACAGGAAGTTAGTTTGAGACCACTGTTTTTATTACCTTATTTAGAAGATGATTATAATGGCTAAATGGGATCTAACAATTTATGAAGCTCCAGATAAAAAGGAGATTAAGAATCGCTTTCGGCTTACCAAGAAAACTATGACCGCTGCTGGCCAACACGGTAAGGCGACTATTTTAGTTGACGAAAACAAGAAAGAATGGCTTCTTAAGACCTTTGCCAACATTATTGATTTTGAACATAAAGAAATTCAAGATCTTGAAGTCGACCTAGAAGAATCTCCCGAGGATAGTCGTGGACGGATGCATTTGTGGCGTACTTTTAATGAAATGACCGCTTCTCGATTAGGTCGTCACTTGCACTTGAATGTTCCTGAAGCTATCATTGTTTGCTCTCAACAGATTGCTGATCATCCGCTCAGTCAGACTTCATCATTACCTCTTGGTGATGTAATCATTCTGGATGAGGATGAAGAAGGGGAGACTGCTGAAGAATATTATCAGTTTTCTGAGCGGGAATCCTATACATTTGAAACATCCTCTAATTTTGAAAAAATTCTGGCAGAGAAAAGCGGTCGTGGTGATCCATCGACTGTTTTAGCAATTCTTCTCGAGAAAATTCCAGATACTATTAATCTTGATGAATTTCTGGACTCCTATGAAGATCTGGATGAAGCTTTTCAAACTGTCCGACAAATTGATGATGGATACACTCTTCTCCCCTTTGACATCTGGCTGAATGATCCTGATAGAAATGCAGGAAACTACTTAGTCCAATTCGACGAATCAAAACGAGCACAAAAGATTTGGGGGATTGATTATGAGATGTGGGCTTTAGGATCCGATATCTGGATGGAAGAAGACGAGACAACCAAGGGCCGAAGTTATCTTACAGCGATTATTCATCCTTCAAGTAATATTTTCGATCCACGAGTCAATCAAACGATCTATCGGATTAGAGAAACAACCGATGAATCGCTCTCTGCTATGACTCGAACCCCTCAATTGGCGTGTAAATTCTTTGAATATCACATTCTTAATCAGAATCTAGACCCTGATGAAAGAATAAAACTTAAACAGGTTGAAACGAACCTGGAAGACTTTCTCATTGAGTCCCGACCCCGCTCTGATAAATTAAGTGATATCCTTGTTAAACAAATTGGACTTCCCAAAGATTTTGAACCTTGATAAGGTTCTAATCATCATTCTATCTTTTTTCAAAACACATTATTAAGTATCGATTCTTGGTTTAATTCCCCATTTAATACTTTATACACGTTCTTTACAAGTTTTTTCAATCTTTTATTTTCTGTTTTAAGCACCATATGTCTCCAAAAGGTTGGTAAAACCGCTGTTGCTAGAAATGAACCCATTTGTTGTAGGAATTGATCATGATTTAAAGATAAATCTGTTTGAGCAAGAATTGGACTAGTTATCGTGTCAATCCAAGAAGCAGCGATGAAAAATACCACTTTTGAGTGGTTAAACGAGAGTTGTAAGCCCACAGGACTCCAACATAACCAGGAAATGACCGCATTCAATATTGCACTCATTTCCTCTATTGCGGGTTCTTTTGTTGGGAAAATAGTTTCATATAAAGAGTGGGGAATAATGTTCATTTCTTTAATTTCGCTGAGTAAATCAGATGTATCTATCTTGTCAAAAAAGGTTAGTTCTTCATCAAATCGACTCATTGGAATCTTCCTGTATGGATTTTGATGATCGATTTGTTCTCCAATGTAATTTTTGAAAAGGTGTCGTGATCTCAGGATTAGATTTTCAATTTCCTGATCTGTGATACGATTGTCAGGCTTTGCTATCCAGCGAAATCCGTTTCCCCGACAAGGATTTATCCATACCAAAAATAAATTTGATTTTACTTTCCAGAATATTAGAGGATAAATTTGACAGATCAAAGGTTTGCTTTCAGTATTATGAAGTAAACACAACCCCTTAGAATTTAGGAAGGGACATCTATCTCCTCGAAGTAACCAATCTCCTTTAGGAGAGCTGTAAAGGAAAATTTCGGAGAATGGGTATTTCTGCTTCAAAGCTTTAGCCTCTTGGAGAAATAAAGGCAGGTTATAATCTGTAGCACAGCACTTGCTATGACATTCTTGACAAGAATAGCCCGTATTTGCTGAAAATCCTCGGATGATCCTAGTCACCCTTCATACTCCTTTTCTAAGATTTTTTATCTAAGACTTTAATGGCAAGATGCTTGATATTCTCAACTTAGATCCAGCTGAGCTAACTTCTCCTTTGTTGGTACTCCGTTTTTATCCCAATTCCTAATTTTATAATATTCTGGAAGCATCTCATGTAATTTAACTACTCGATTGCGCGAGCCCCCAATTTCAAGAGGTTTTTCTAATAATCTTTTGGGTAGAGTGTCATCCTTCACGCTAAATCCAGCTTTCAGATTGAATAATCGCTCCATATTCCAAATTCTTTCACCAATATTCATAATGTCATTTTCTGAATATTTTGTTTGATGAATTACTGACAACATCTTCGCGTAATCGATGGCTGTAAGAGCAAAGGTTGAAAATCTGCATAAAACAAGTGAGTCTACTAGTGCTGAAAGATCTTGGAATATTCTGACAATACCTGCTTTTCCTGATGTTGAGAAACGATCCATTGGAATTGGCGTTCCTAGTACTTCAGGGCTGACGATATAACCCCGAAGATGACAACCACCCCTATTGGATGTTGCATAAGATAACCCTTGCCCTTGTGCACCCCTAGGATCATATGCTGGTAGTTCGAGGGATTTCACTGTCATTGATAGATCTGGTCTCCCGTATTTTTCAGCTAACTTCTTGGATCCTAAGCTTAATTCTTCCCCTATTCCTTCTTTATAAGCAATCTGAGTAATTATTTTCTTTAATGTTTTAACGTCTCCAAATCTAGGAAAATTGGTTAATTTCCCTCTTTCTACTAATTCCATTGCACAACCAATGGTATTTCCAGTTGATATTGTATCCAATCCTAGCTGATTACATAGATAATTAATTTCACAAATCAAAGCAAGATCATTATTTCCTATTTGAGAACCAAATGCCCAAATTGTTTCAAATTCTGGTCCTTTTCCTTGTTCGTTTTCTGTTACCTTGGATATCCTCCCACAAGCGATACGGCACCCTGCACATGCATGATTTTTTATCACATACAATTCTTTGAGTTTTTCCCCTGATATGCCTGGAGCATCATCAAATGTACCCTCTTGAAAATTGTATGTTGGAAACATTCCTAATTCGTTGACGATGTTCACTAAGACTGCAGTACCAAAAACAGGTAAAGCTGATTTTGTAACTGGATTTTTTCTAAGCGCTAGATGCATTTGTTCAGATAATGTTTTTAGCTCCTCATTCTTTTGTGGGCGTTGTCCTTTAATTACAACCGCTTTCAGCTTCTTGGAACCCATAATAGCACCCATCCCACCGCGACCAAGAGCGTGTCCCTTGTCATTAATGATGCAAGCCATGAGGCTGATATTTTCACCTGCAGGGCCGATACAGGCTACTTTCGCTTGCTCTTTCGTTTGCTGCGTTAGTATATCTGTTGTTTCCCATGTCGTTTTCCCTTTTACTTGAAACGCATCTCTAACCTCGAAAATTTCATCCTCTACGTCCAAATATAGATAGCTAACGGTTGGTGCTATCTCTTCAATAATTATAGCCATGACTCCGAGGTTTTTCAATTCGGAGCCAAATCTTCCTCCCGAATGAGAATCAAATATCGTATTTGTCAGAGGAGATTTGGATACAACGCAGTATCGACCTGAAGTTGGAGCAGAGCTGCCTGTTAATGGCCCAACAGCGAAGATTAGTTTATTCTTTCGACTCAAGGGATTAACATTAGGGGCTACCTCTTCCCAAAGGTACTTTACTCCCAATCCTCTCCCCCCAATATATTGTTTTAAGATCTCTTCTGGTATTTCTTCTTTGGTGATCTTTTTTGTACTCAAGTTACACCGGAGTAAATATTGTTTGTCCATTTCATAAACCTCGTAATTATCTCTACTATTAGTTTAATCATAAAACTGGTTATAATCATTATACTGGCATGTATGGCATTTACTTTTATGGTAAGAATAATGGGCTTCTGTCATTTTACCGAATACTGCTGCTCTTACTGGGCATAAGTGACAAGGGATTTCATCAATGAACCATTCCTCAGTCAAAGACATCCATTTCAGATTATTAATTATATTAATCCCCGCGCTAGCACCAATTCTGAATCTAAGTGGATCCAGAATCGAACCATTGGCAATAATGACTCGAGCGGCATCTGCAAAATTTCTAATCCCCCCTGCTGCTTTAACTCCCATATCTTGTCCTACTGTTTCCCTCATTAATTTCACATCATAAGGAAAAGCCCCGTATGCTCCAAAGCCTGTCGAAGTCTTTACAAAATGAGCGCCCGCATCTTTAGATAATTCACACGCCGTGATTTTTTCTTCATCAGTAAGATAGCAAGCCTCAATAATGACTTTTACTAGTGCATTATC
>JBHLPQ010000317.1:2683-2934 GCA_048939265.1 Promethearchaeota archaeon | reverse complement strand
GCAAGTGGACTTAATTCCATAAAAGGAGTGTCAGGATCGAGAATCATTTCAATTCGTGTTCGAGCAAGAATTTTTCCTCTTTGAAGATGCTTCTCAATTGCCTTGGGATTTCCCGCTTTTACCTCATCACGTATTTCCCGTAACTTTTGAAGCACCTTTTGATAATGCTCATAGTTTTTCTTAAACTCCTTTGAATTGACATCAACTTTGCTTTTTATTATTGTCATGGGAAAGCCATCCGTAGAAAAGCA
>JBHLPQ010000317.1:0-2673 GCA_048939265.1 Promethearchaeota archaeon | reverse complement strand
CGAGAAGAAAATGTGATTTGCTATAAAGCGTTTCTGAAAGTTATAATTTAATATTTCTTTCTAGTGAAATCAGTATTATTAAAAACTAAAAGAATTTCTAAGGCTGTTAAAAATGGATATACTTCTATCAGTTTTGATAACCCAAAGCGATTCCACTCCCAAATTAACTTTCCATTCTTATTCTATCGCTATTCATTGAAAAGATAACAAATTTTGTTCATTAAATTAATTTTAATCCGCTTTTTTATCTTTAGTTTTTTCTGAATGGTCCTCCTCAATCTCGATTAACGGTACATTAGCCTCAATTTGATCCCCTTCTGGAAAAAAAACTCTTTTTACTACTCCATTGATGGGTGAGGCGATCTTATTCTCCATCTTCATAGCCTCTACAATAATTAAATCTTGCCCCTTTTTCACTCGATCTCCAGGTTTAACCAACAATTTTACAATTCTACCTGGCATTGGACTAGATAAACTCCCCAAGTCTTCTTCAGCCTCACCAAATTCCTCTACAGCTTCACCAACTCTTTTTATCTCGTAATCTTCTCCATCTAGGTGAATGAATCTAATATCACCATCTTTAGCAACGGAACATTTGTAAATTACATTTTCTAAGGAGAACTGAAATTGACCAGCACCAAGAATCTTTGCGCTGACTTGAAGCTCTTTCTCCTCATCATCCCTATTTATCACGACAACATAGGAATTATCATCATTCCGACGTAGACGGACTTCAAAACGCTGTTTACCATCATCAAAATTAAAAACTTCGCTCATGCTTGCTCCTACTTTTCTTTCTCATTAAGTTGCCATGAGCCTATTCTTTTCCAAGGAGAAAATGGATCTGAATCAGGGAGGAATGAGTCTCCGATATCCTTACTTTTAACAGGAATGATCTTCTTGATGGCCTTTTTCCCTTTACCTAAAGTACCAGTGATTTTATCTGAAATGACATCTAAACTTTCCCGACCCCATGTTCCTACTTTCCTCCAGATTACTGATGTATGCTGGTCAATACCATTCAGTACTGTGGATGCACCAATTTCGTTATTTGTGGCCATAAAAGGTTCCATAACCTCAAATAAAGCTGCTGCTAATAAAACTTCATTAGGAGTTTCTTTATATTCTCTCCATTTGTAGAAATGCGAATCAACAAAGTCTGTATAGGTATCTCCAGAGAGGAAGTCAGGATGATTGAGAACTTCTTTTAAGAAGGGGATGTTTGTTTTTACACCTTGGGCAGTATAATTACGTAAAGCCCACCGCATTTTCTGAATAGCTTCTTCACGATTCTCTGCATGGACAATTAATTTTGCAATCATTGGGTCATAAAAAGTAGAGACTTCTCCTCCAGAAGTTGGAATACCTAAATCGGTACGAATGTTAACACCCACAGGAAATTGCATTTGATGGATTTTTCCTGCAGTGGGCATAAATTGTTTTTCTGGATTTTCAGCATAAATCCTGAATTCTAGTGCATGACCCCTTCCAAGAACTTCTTCTTGCTTCAAAGTAATCTCTTGACCAGCAGCGATTTTGATCTGCCATTTCACAAGATCAATTCCTGTGGTGGCTTCAGTAATTGCGTGTTCCACTTGTAATCGGGCATTTATCTCCATAAAATAGAAATTGTTATCTTGGTCTAGAATAAATTCGACAGAGCCAGCGTTAGTGTAATTTACTGCACGAGCGGCTGCAATCGCTGTTTCACCCATTCGTTTTCTTAAATCATCATCTAAAGCTAAAGAAGGCGTTTCCTCAATAATTTTTTGATGACGCCGTTGGATGGAACATTCTCGTTCATTCAAATGAATGATGTTCCCAAAATGATCTCCTACGATTTGAAACTCGATATGGTGTATATGTTCAAAGTATTTTTCAAGAAAAACATCGCCATTCCCGAAAGCAGCTTTTGCCTCTCGTCGCGCACTCTCATACAGAGAGGGAAATTCTTCCTTAGTATTGACAATCCGCATTCCCCGTCCCCCACCACCAGCAGTAGCTTTGATTAATAACGGGAACCCAATTTCTTCTGCTTTCTTCAAAAGGAACTTTTTATTCCTAGATCCTCCATGATAACCCGGAATCACTGGTATATTTGCGGCTTCCATTGTTTTTTTGGCTTGAATTTTGTCCCCAACAGCATGAAGAGCTTCTGGGGTAGGCCCAATCCAAATTAATCCTGCACCAATGACCTTTTTAGCAAATTCGGAATTTTCGGACAAAAAACCGTAACCAGGATGAATAGCTTCTGACTCACTCTCGAGAGCAATATTGATAATCTTATCCATATTCAAGTAGCTTTCAGATGGCGTTGGATCTCCTAATGGATATGCAAAATTTGCCGCGTGAACCTGAACGGCATCCTCATCGACATCAGAATAGATAGCAACGGTTTCAATTCCCATTTCTTGAGCAGAACCAATTACTCGACTAGCAATCTCTCCTCTATTAGCGATAAGAATCCGTTTAAACATAAAAATCACATTGATACTTTTATGAGTGAGGATTAGCTCTTGACTACTAGTCTTCTGAGTTTAGATGAGAGGAAAAGCATTCTGGGATCTCCAAGATTGGGAGCCCCAAATACATCCATAAAGATAACCATTCGTAAGGGATAAATAAAGGTTTGCTCATTAGGGGGCCGACCTGTATTCACCATATGGGTGAACT
>JBHLPQ010000158.1:0-8706 GCA_048939265.1 Promethearchaeota archaeon | reverse complement strand
ATAACCCATTCTATGATAATGCTTGGTTTCCTCGGAGCTGCAATAGCAACAGTTATTTCTACTATTCATGAATGGATTTTATATGAACAGTTGTTGGTAGGCCCTTTATATATTCTTCATTCCCTTTTTGCCGATCTTGCAGGATTGCTCTTATTTCTGGGAGTATTACTAGCATTGATCCGACGATATGTAATGGATAAGGATTATTACGACCGTGCAGGGTATGAGGATCTTGGATTATTGTTATTACTATTCTGGGTAAGCATTTCAGGATTCTTTATGGAAGCTACTCGGATAGTATATGGTTTAGTTAATGATGCAGATATTTGGTTTGAGATCTATTCTTTTATTGGTTATCCTCTAGCAATAGTTCTCCAAGGATTTATCCAAAATAATGAGCAAATTTTTGCTTTACATCTCTTTTTCTATCTTTCTCATCTACTTGTAGCTTTTATCGGAGCAGCATATATTGCTTATGGGAAATTCTTCCACATTGGAGTGGGTCTTGGCAATATTATGTTAAGGGATATGCAATCCCCTACAGGGCAGTTACAGTTTGATCCAGAGGGAATCAAAACTATTGAAGATTTCACATTCTACCAGTTATTTGAGGCTTCAGCTTGTATGAAATGTCACTTCTGTCACAATTATTGTCCAGCTCAAGACTCTGGTGAACCTCTCTCACCGCTAAAAATTATTCAAGATATCAAAAACTGGGGCAAAAAACAATATGGTTTGATTAGTTCCACTAAGGACACACCCATTATTGGTGAAGCTTCAGGAATTACAAGTGATGTATTATGGGCTTGTGTCACTTGTTATGCTTGTACTAATGCTTGTCCTCATCTGATTGGCCACGTGGATATGATTGTGGGAATGCGAGCATCATTAATCGAGGAAGGAGAAATCCCTGGTACCCTCACAACTATGCTTGAAAGTGCATACAATTATGGGAATATCTGGGATCAACCTAAACGAGACCGCATAAAATGGTTAAAAGAAGGAGAATTACCTAGTATCAAACAATCGGAATCTAAACTTCTTTGGCTTCCAGGTGATACATTAGCGTATGATCCTCGGAATCAAAGAGTTGCTCGTGCTACATATGACGTGTTTACAAAAGCAGGAGTCGATTTTGGTACCCTTGGTGATGCAGAGAAAAATGATGGAAACGAAATGCGACGACTAGGTGAGGAAGCATTATTCCAGATGCTTGCTGAAGATAACATCAGGATGTTCAAAAAGAATAAAGTTGAGAGGATAGTTACATCTTCTCCACATGCCTATAACGCAATTAAAAATGAATATCCTGAGTATGGTGGGGAATTCAATGTTGTTCATATCAGTGAATTCCTATTAAACCTTATAGAAGAGGGGAAAATTAAATTTACCAAGAACCTGAATTATGAAGTTACCTTCCATGATCCTTGCTATCTTGGACGGTATAACGATGTCTACGAGGCGCCCAGAAAGGTCATTGAGAGCATCCCTGGAATTAAATTTAGGGAAATGCCTAATCATGGACAATTTAGTTATTGTTGCGGCGGTGGCGGTGGTGGAATGTTTCGTGAAACTCCAGATTGGGTTGAGACTCGGATTTCTGAACGGAGAGTAATGGAGGCTAAAGAAACACTCCAGGGTGCAGAACCAGGAGTTAATAAAGTTTTGATTACTACTTGTCCTTTCTGCACGAGTATGCTTACTGATGCGACAAAAACTCAACAAATAGAGGAAGAAATCAAGGTTATCGATCTCATTGAATTGGTACAAGAAGCATTGAGTGATTAATCTCATTGTTCAGTATTTTGAAGATCTATCACCTATAGTTGCGGAGAATTTTTTTTATTCTCACATCAATCTCTTTTTTTAACAAATGATAAGGAATAGGCCCTGCTTCACCAACCCATTGATGGAACAGTTTTAAAGAAAAAATTAATCCCAGAGAAGCCTTAACATGTTCTCTTAATTTGAATAATCGATTTTTACCAACGATAAAACTGCTAAAATAGCCTGGTATTTGTAAAATAGCCTTTGCATAAGCTTTGGCCATAATTGGGGAGACATCTCCTTCGATTTCAAGAAAATTAACGCATTCATCGAAAGTCATTAATCCACAGTGTAATTTCACATCACAGATGGTTCTAAGGGCACACCAATATTTTCGAGTCTCAACGAAAAAGGCATATCTAAGATCTGGTTTTACTCCATACTGATTAAGCACTTCCTCCCAATAGAAGGTCCATCTATCATCAATTCCTGTACCAGAACTTACTAACTGTCGAATTAAATTGTTTCGCTGTTTTGTTAAAAGAAATGAACTCATATGTCCTGCCACACCTTCATGAGCAACGGCTAGCATTATCGATGAGCGATTCAAGTCTGCTTTTCCTTTTGCACTCGTTGGGGGTGCAATAATCAGTTGAATAAGGGGAGTAGCAGTCAAGATCTCTTTCATAATTATTCCAGCCATTCCTTCACCCCAAAACAGATCCCAACTGGGGGGTTCAATGATATCGATCGAACCAGGAGGGATGTCAAGTAATTCCTTTTCTTGCATGAAATTCAAGAGGAATTCATGGTTCTTCTTTGCCTCCTCTAAAACAGGGGCAGTTGGTTGATCTTCCCTCACCTTTGTCATAGCTGCTTTGACAGTCTTTTCTTTAGGCGCTAATTTTTCAGCTAGCTCTTGCAGGCGCTGTTGGGAGCTTTTCAGGCTTTCTTCTCCTATTTTTAGCCTTTTAGACCATGAGTGCCCTTCTTGACGAATTTCAAGAAGTTGCTGATACTTGATCTGGCCAAGGGGTTTACAAACAATGGTTGTGATTGGCTTCACTTCTTGTTCTAGCCATTCAGCAAAAGTTTTCCCTTTCTCATCAAGCCTGAGAATCAAATTTCTAATCTGTGATTGAACGCTAGAATTAGTCTCAAGAAGAGGTTTAAGCATTTGCGAAAGAGAGACCCTGAGATTCTCAAGCTGAAGTATGGCATCCTCTAATGCCAACAGTGTTGCGTGTTTCCAAGTACTTCGTAAATCATCAAACCAAGATGAACTCTGAGCTAATCTACTAAGGATATACTCGGATTGCTTCTGCATAGATAAGTGTTGCAGCTGTAATATTTCATGAACACCATGCAAGATAATCTGAGAAGGTATGAGGTTTTTCTCGTCATAAGGATGCATCCTCAGATAGAAAGACGTGTCACGGAAAATATACACAAGAGCCTCTTTATCGATTTTATCAATTGGATCTAACTTGTCATTAACACTCTTGACCTCGGATAACAATGAATCTAGAAATATTACGAAGCTGGTTTCCTGAGCTTCAGTTGGATAGGAAAGATTCGGATAAAATTCCGAAAAACCATATTCTACAGCATATAAAGGATAAGTTTGACAAAACTCTTTGATATAAGTATTTGCGATAGTCAATAGTCGAGGATGAACCATTATTGCCTCCTCATGAAAGAAATTTCTCTTACTTTAACAAAATCGTTGCAGCGTTGAAGAAAACTTAATTCTTGTTATTACAGGGGTATTATTATCTCTACTTGCTAAGGAAACGTTCCAAAATGCTGAATCAGGGGTTAAAAAAGTTCTGATTCCAATAATTGAAACGGGTTCTACAATCAAGGCTATTTTATAATTAATTGTTTTATTTTACATGTTTACTAAGGTCGAGGTAAAACCAACCCCAACAACAATTTTTCACCAAATTTTTAAGAATCCTTTTCCTGCAACCTCAAAGGGAAATTTTCAGGTTGGATATTATTTATCTTGTTAGCTATTATCTTTAAACCTTTTTCCCGTGCGAAATTGAGCACAATATGCAATAAATGAGGGTGTAAAGAACTATCAGATTCATAAAAACTAATCACCTGAACCTCTTCTCCCGTTTTTTGCTCAAGGCTAATATGGAAAGCACCATTGCTAATCGAAATGATTGATTGTTTTTTTTCAAAGTTATTATCAAAATCTGAAATCTCTGCTCCATTCAACTTCAGTAGTTTAAATATCTCAACCACCATGTCATGGGTAGTCCATATCTCAAGAATGGGCATTTTCAAATGAATGTGATGATATTCATCATGAATTCTTATCATAAACACCTCCAATATGTGTATAAATATCCTTATTTTCTCTATTCTGTGTTATTTAACTACTATATTTCACTCCATTGCGTTCACATAACCTATAAAAACGGATTTTTAAGTAGTCAGTGATTATAAAAGCTATTAATGCATAACTCCATACTAACAAGGCCAATCCCCAGCCCATCGGAGGCAGCAATATTCCATAAACAGTGATTATTGTAGCAATTAATTGGGTTGATATTACTGCTATTAATAATAATTTACTTGGTTTTATTGACCAAAAAGGACCTTTAGTCCTTGCCACAAACAAAGTCAAATGACCTGCAACAGATAGTTTTAGATAAATTAAGGACTGGAGAACCTCTTGATTCAGTTGTAACACTTCTTGCCCAATGTATAGTATTCCAAAAGATGATAAAACCCCTATAACTCCAAGAAAACTGGCGATACTTAATAAGGTTAACATATCCCATTTTTCTGGTTTGTTTGAATATCTGACATGGTCAAACGCAATAGTCATAATCGGTGCATCGTTTAAAATGGCTAACAAGACTATCATAAGAGGTGTTATGGGATAAAAATTGAAAACAATTATGGCCAAAGTAATGAAAATTACAACCCGAATCGTTTCTGTGACACGATAAACCGCATAATTCGTCATTCGCTGAAATATCTTTCGACTTTCTTTTATGGCATCGATTATTATTGAAAGCCCTGGGTTAGTAAGAACAATATCCGCTGCAGATCTCGCTGCATCCGTAGCATTCGCAACTGCGATTCCCACATCAGCTTTCTTTAAAGCAGGAGCATCATTAACCCCATCTCCAGTCATTGCAACAATATGCTCAGCTTGTTGGAAATGATTCACAATCTGGTATTTATCCTCTGGCAGAACTTGCGCAAACCCATCAATTTTGTCCATATAATGAGGCACCCCAATTTCGCCTTTAGACTTAAAAGAGGTGAACCGAGTAATATTGGGACCCAAATTGACTTGTTCTGCAATCTCTTTAGCAATAGCAAGATGATCTCCTGTAATCATTTTGATCTGCAATCCCATAGTCGCAGCTCTAGCGATTGTATCAGCTGAATCTTCACGCGGCGGATCAAAAAGATTGATTATGCCTACAAATTGCCAGTTTTCTTCACTATCAAATGTTCTGGCAATACCAAGTGACCGATAGCCCTTATGAGCTGAAACAGTAACAAACTCATTTACTCTTGTTTTTATTTTTGTTTTATTAGAAACTAGAGATAGAATGACCTGTGGAGCTCCCTTTGCGACTTTAAAACTGGTTCCATCAGCATCCAGAATCGTTGCTTCTGTGTGCTTTATAACTGGATCAAAAGGTATGAATTTAGTTACCTTATAACGATCCAGGGTCTTGATAATTGGTTCTAGGGTTTTGGCTTTACTAATGATCGTATTATCGATTGGATCCTGATCCTCCTCTTTACTTGCCAATGCTCCAATTAGAAATACATCAGTGGTTGTAAAGTTCTCTAAAGGTTCCACTGCTGCGATGGATAGCTCATTTTTTGTGATTGTACCTGTTTTATCTGAACACAGAACATCCACCCCTGCCATTTCCTCGATAGATAATAACTTAGTCACAATGGCCCCTTTTTTAGCTAACGCCATCGCACCTATTGCCATGGTGACCGATAAGACTGCAGGTAAAGCAGCTGGGATTGAAGCGACCGTCAGAACCAGTGCAAACTGTAGTGTCTCTAAAATACTTTCATGTCGAAAGATAGCTACTAAAAATATAAAGGCAACCAGTAAGAGGTCGAGCGTAATTAAGAAATCCCCAATTTTAATTATTGCTTTCTGGAAATGGCTGTGTGTCATTGCTTCTTCCATTAATTGGGTGGTTTTACCGAAGTAAGTATTCATCCCTGTGGAAACAACCAATGCATTCATTTCACCTTGTCTGACGATAGATCCTGAATATGAAACATCAAAACGGTGTTTTTCCACAGGTAAAGATTCACCTGTCAATGCAGATTGATCTACAAGTAGGTATTCCCCGTCTATCAGTTTAATATCTGCAGGAACAATATCCCCAAGGCGCACACGAATAATATCTCCAGGGACAAGTTCACTAGCAGGCCGTTCTGACCAATGATTATCCCGTAGTACTTTAGCTTTTAGTGCAAGTCTCTGTTTTAATGCCTCAATGGCATTATCTGCTTGATGCTCCTCCAAAAATCTAATAATCCCATTCATGAGTAATAGGAACAAGATAATAAAGAATTCTTGCCAGTGACCAATTATTCCAGATAAAATGACAGCAATTTCTATCATCCAAGGGATAGGCCCCCAGAAATTACTTAGAAATTTCATAAGTGGATTAACTTTCTCTTCAGCTATTTCATTTAGCCCGAATTGTTGAACACGTTTTTTTACTTCAGAATTTGAAAGACCAGTCTTACTAGCTGAGAGTTTCCTCAACAGCTCGTCTAGATCGATTTTTTTTGCTTCGTCAGTTGTAATTAAGGTTTGATTCATGTTGATTTTCCAGCTTCTCTGAACAACATTTCACTTTCGTATGATTTTAGTTATTCCTAGAGGAAATTAGGATCTCATTTTTTCTAATTCTAGCTCTAACAGTTTTTTCAGTGGCATGGTCAACATTGTGACAAAATAGGGTCGCTCTACTAATTTTCCATTCTTTTGAGAAGCTTTAGGGTCATAGATGATGATCATCTCTCTAATTTTCGAATAAAATTCTTGATAATATTCCAAGAATTTTGTATATTGTTTCTCAGTTAGATATTGAGCATGAAATCCAATGTTAAAATCGGAGATCAAATGATTAAAATCGAGATGGAACATATCAGAATCGTCTCTAGATTGTAATTGTTCCTCTAAAAAGTCTGTATAAAGATCAAGCATATCCAGTTTTTTTCTAAATAAAGATACTGAATTTCTATAAGTATCAACAATATTTTCGAGTGTTTTGAGTCGCTTTTTTGGATCAATAATTTTATCTATTTCTTTCTCAGAAATTAATTGAAGTTGTAAAGCAGTTTGTTCATCAAGACAGTAGTGTTTAGCCATGATTGAACCACGAACCTGTTCTTCCTTTGAGACCTTGATTGCTTTTAGATTAATCATTTTTTGTAAATGATGATATAAAGCAGGTTTACTCTTATTCATATGTTTAGTAAGATCAGTTAAACTAAGCTCTCCATACACAAAGAGAAGTTGGAGAATACGGAACCTAATCTTACTATCCAAAATTTCTAACAAATTAGTTAAAGCAAACTCATCTCTATTAGCCAATTCTTGAGATTGACTCTTGTTTGGTGACACTAGATGATCTCCTTTTCTACTTGACAAATAATTTGAGTTATAATTGTAGTTTTTTTACTCCAAATCATTTCTGAAACGCTTGACAAATCAATTTAACATTAAACATAATTTATATAAATATTTAACGTTCGAAAAATAATAAGTCATTTTTATCGTATTGAATTTAAACGTTGAAATGAATTATGAAAAAAAGGAAATTCGATAAATTATGTAGAAAATGGTGAAAAGTGAAAAATATCATGTATCAAAGGGTACTCCTCTGTAGAATAGATCGATTTCAACATATTGAATCCTGTACAGATTCGATTAAATTTATTTTCTCTGAAACCTTAGTCAAATTGACTGGATCGGATAAATCGTGAATTTTGGTTAGAATTGTGTCAATTAGTTCATTCGATATTCTCAGCTTTCTTCTTTAATACTTGAATTAGATTATTTTCATATTCTTTTTATTACATAAAGATTTATCAAAACGAACTCAAATCAATTTGATAAGCTATTCAGAATAGATTGATGATTAAAATATAAGGAGAGATTCGAGTGAATATAAAAAAAATATACGCAAGAGAAGTGTTTGATTCCCGTGGCAATCCCACGGTAGAAGTGGAGTGTACACTTGATGATGACACGTTTACTCGGGCCATGGTACCATCTGGTGCTTCCACTGGTATACATGAAGCTCTAGAATTACGTGATGGAGGCACCCGGCTTATGGGGAAATCAGTATCGCAAGCTGTGGCAAATGTGGCTAGTATCAGTTCAAAGTTAGTTGGTATAGATCCAAGAAATCAGACTGAAATTGATAATTTGTTGCTTGAACTAGATGGCACCGAAAATAAGTCAAAACTCGGAGCAAACGCCATACTTGGTATTTCCATGGCTGTGTGTAAAGCTGGAGCACTAACCCAAGGAATTCCGTTGTATGAACATCTTGGGAATCTCGGAGGGAATGACCAATTTGTGTTACCAGTTCCTAGTTTAAACGTAATTAACGGAGGGGAACACGGTGGTAACGATATTGCTTTTCAGGAATTCATGTTGATGCCCGTCGATGCACCTACTTTCAAAGAAGCGATGGTTTTAGGGGTTGAAGTTTATCATACTCTGAAAAAACTTCTCAAACAGAAGTACGGTCCCACTGCTATCAATGTTGGTGATGAAGGTGGCTTTGCCCCTCCTTTAAGCTTGGTGGAAGAGCCTTTAAAGCTTATTATGGAAGCGATTGATACTGCTGGTCATACAGGGAAATTTCAGTTAGCTTTGGATCCTGCTGCATCCGAATTCTACAAAGATGG
>JBHLPQ010000157.1:0-8738 GCA_048939265.1 Promethearchaeota archaeon | reverse complement strand
TCGCCATCACTGGTTATTAATTTAACACTAACATTTTTTCCAAACACAGATATAGTTGAATCTGTAAGAATTGTTTTTACATAAAACCCTTTACCTTGCTGTAAATCTGCCTCCTGAGTATAGATTTCTATATCATCAACTCCATTAAGAGATAGGTCAATAAGGGGCGTCATAGGCACTATTTGGTTATCAATTATTACGGTTGCGTTCACCAATTCATCAATTTTTAGATCTGTGAAAGAGGGAGTTTTTATCACTACGCTACCATTTAAGGAAGCTTCTCTAAAGAATGCAGTATTACCCTCAAATACCCATGGATTGTAATTGGTCGTGGCTTCAAGATCTATTCCCGCAACTTGAGTTATTCTTCCTAGAATCCGCCCCAGAATTGGATAGGTTGGATCTAGTTCTAATGTGAGAAGCTCGCGCGCGAACTTTTGAGCGTGCGTTTTGATTTCGGATTCAGTTAATGCTTTGTTGTACATGACGATTTCATAAATGGAACCGTTTAGTTTCCAAACTTGGTCTTGGCGTTTCCCTATTAATAAATTGAGATCGTTAGGAGCTATAATTTCAGACCTTCTAATTGAACCAATATTGATTCCGTTAAGAAAAAACTTTACGTAGTGCCTGTCATACGTCACTGCAAGATGATACCATTGTTCAGCTTTCAATGTACTAGCAGAAGAGACAGAATTCGGGAATACGCTCGTTCCATTGCCAAAGTTAAAATGGAAGTTACCATTTTCGTATAGAAAGAAATATCCATTTAAAGAACTGTATCCCATTTTCTTGCTGGCAATGATGAACCCCTCATCTGGTGTTCTAGGTTTGATCCATGTCTCTATAGTTATTTCATCAGATGGATTGATCGTCTCTGAATTCATGACCTCGACAAAGCTTTTATTTCCATCAAAGTCCAACGTTATACCGAAAGTTGGAACGGGGATTTGTTTTGTGTCATAAACTAGTCCATCGTTTCCGTTCATTGAGATGTCTCTAACTCTACCGTCTTCTAATTCGCCCATTGGGAGGTTCAGTATTAGGTTTGTTTCATGAGTTATATTGGAATCTGTTTTGAACAGTATATATGATTCTATTAGTGGATATAGATTTATGTAAACTAATTTTATTGTATCCATTTCCAATTCAACAGAAAAAGGCGTCACATTTTCTCCATTCGAGTACCACGCTAAGATTCTAACACCTTCCCTCATAATTAAAGGAGCAACGTCAACTTCAGTTGGCAGATCCAGGTTGTAAACTGAGCCGTTTATATAGTTAGCTTCTATATCTTCACCTTTATTTTCGATCTTGAAAAAGAGTTCAGATAAAGGACCATTACCGTTTAGGTTGAGAATGACAACCCTCTTATTTCCCTGATTATTCTTAGTATACAAAATCAGATTTTCTAGTAACTTTGCGTAATCTTCATCGTCACGAGCCATAATAATGGTTTCTGCACTCTGGATCGTTTTAATATCTGAGCTCAAGGATACTGTGTAATCGTTGCCACCAAGGGAAAGAATGTCATAAGCATAGAAATAATCTGTCGAATTTTCATCAGGAGTTATTAGCACTACTTTACTATCTAATAACGGGGGAACACCATTTGGGAATCTCAATACGGAGATTTCAGGATTTCTATATACTTGTGAGAGCGAGTGAATCATATGAGTAGCCAAAAAACCATTCGTATAATTGCTTGAAGCAAAATAATCAAGGTCTTGACGATCTAAGAACAGGTATGGTGGTGAATAATACATGTTGTAAAGTAATAGTAGAGGAATTTCGGGGCGTTGTGATTCCCATATAGGATACATGTAATTTAGTATAGAATAAGGTGTTGGTATGTACATCGCCCTATTTCTTGTGTAGGGAGAAATAGTTAGTATGGGTGAATTTATATCCCTATTATTTGGTGAGGATAAATATTCTGTGGCATCTAACGAATAATAATCTATTAGATCATCGGGATTTTGCGTTTGGAACTTCCAAGATTCTATTGTTAAATTCGTTGACATAACACCACTTATAACAATTAAAGCTAGTATGGGGGCAACTAGAAACTTTTTCTTATGATTGAAGAGTCGCTGCATTAGCCCGCCGAAGGATATTGAAGCTATAATTGATGCCGCCGCAAATACAAATGGTAAAAGCCGCTGTTCCCAGTATCGTATATCCATAAATTGTGCGTTCACAAAGGATAAAATCTTACCAAACCCAAATGTAAATAAGAATAGGAGGATGAAAATAATTATTGGTTTCTTTCCATAGTTCCTTGTTAATATTGGAATACTAATTACTGCGAATAAACCAACTACTCCTAAGAGCATAGGGTACAGAAGTGTTGGAGTAAGTAATATCTCATTAAGATTTACGTCCGAGAATAAATTAGGTAATGAAAGCCAGGATAAAATACTCACTAGAAAACCCAAAACTACTATACCTGCAAGAACTCTAACAAACCTAGTTATTTTGTCGCTTGATAAGTTAAACATCAGCCTCTTAGGAGGTCGGTAAATTATGATAACGGATATAATTGGTGTGCAAAGTAGAATTAATAGCACATAGATAGACGGGTATTCAACCATCCCTCCAAAGATGGTCGGTAGTATCAATAGAATAATTATGTTTGCGATCAAAATGGAAAGAGAAGCATCTTTCAAACGTAGACCAACTGTTTTGGGAATGAAAAGGGTAAGAACTAAAAGAAAAGTGGAGAACATCAGAACCTCTGGAAGATGAACAAAACTCAATGTAACCATTAGAATGGAAAAAATAGGTATAAACAAGCGTTTAGACAGATCTTTTCGATTTATAAGATAGATCAATAGACAAACTATCATGAAAGCAATAGTCATAGGTCTGAACCAAAGCCAAACCCAAGGACCAGGTCCATGACCTATATCCCCAAGGGACACACTATTCGATGCGTCAAGCATTTTAACTTGATTACTTAGACCCAGTGGGATCAACTTTCTTCCTAAAAAGTCAAGCCATCCAAACCCTGAAAACACGAAAAAAAAGACTGCAGCAAGCACGGGAGCGCGCTTATCAACATCTGTCAAGTAAGCTTTGGCCATAATGTAAAAAGCGAAGACACTTACTAGGCCTAAGTAGGCCAAACCTGTTTGAAAGACTTCCATTATTGGGTTCGAAAGTTCATAGACAGTTGCGAGTAAAGAGTGGTACCAAGGATAACTTGAGTGATAAACCTCTGGAGCCAACAGCAGCAATCTGGAAGATGAAAAGTGGGCAGTTATATCCAATCCTACGATATTTGCCATTTGAGGATAAAAACTTGAAATTATAAATATGAAAAAAAGTGCAATCCATAAGAGAATTATAACGTCGAAAAGATTACACTTGATGAATCGTCTGTCTTCAGATGATCGTACTTTTTCGTTACAGTTTGAAATTAAATTTTTTACCATAGGAGTCAAGGATACGCCTGCATATATTAGAGATATTAAGAAGGGGCGATCTGTACTAAACAGTTGTGATAGATTAACTAACAGCGGTGTTACCCCTACACTGATAGCGAATGCTAGTACGGGCCACTCAAACCATGTACTGTGGTAAGTAAATCCCAATAACCTTAAGAGAACATATCCAGGTAGCCAAAGAGAGACAATTATGGCACATATAAAACTAATAGTGTTATCCGAATGAAATAATACGTGTATAAGTAATATAATTGAGGTGATTGAAAAGAAACAGTCAACTTTTGAAGTTATGTTATTCACAATCTTGGACCTTATTATTGTTGAGCTTAGGGCTGGGGAGTAATATAATATCAGGATCAAAGCGGCTTCAAAGATGAATAGCCCATATTTTAATGGGGATTCAAGCAACCATAAAGTTAAAAAAAAAGTAAGAGAGAGCGAGATCATTAGAAATAAGGAGGGTTTCTTCATAACATCTACCTATTTAGTTCTTCCTTCTAAAATAGAAAAACGTGAATGCCAAAAATCCTAGAATTAACAGAATGTACGGTGAAGAATTGATAAGACTCATGACCTCGTCATATGCATAAACTGGAGGAAGTCTCGAAAAAATGCCATCAAACTTAAAATCCTTACCGATGAAGAATACATCGCAATACTGCCAGGTGAAGCTTACTTTACCAATTATTTGTAGATCTTGTCCAAGAGTTTGTAAAGTGTTTGCTAACTCTCCATATCCATAGAAGCTATTGAAGGCAACATTTCCGTTGACCGTTATGGTCGGCTGTCTTACAAGTGCATAAAGGGAATTTGTAAGAAATTGAATTGCTTTTCCCCGAAAAACTTCAATATTACCGTCATTTTTAAACACAAACGCGGTCAGATCATTCCCTGTAACGTTTATGTCTGGTTGTTTAAACGATAACCCAACGTAGTAGCCATGTCTATCTCTCGTTGTCAGATTTTCTGAAATTATTTTGATTTCTTCAGCACCTAAGAGTACGAGTCTTTGGATATCGCGGACCTCTGAAGTTAGGCCATCAACGGTTATTATAGACTCTGCATCGCCAAAATTTGAGAAGATCATTGAGGAAGAATTCACAATCACCTGACCTACAAGGCTTACTTCCTTGAAGGCAATAAGATTGTTTATAATGGAATAGGGGTTAATTACTCTTTGGAAATTATATTGAGGCAAATTCAACATTGATGCTCTGATGATTGTGCCTAAAAGAGCGAATAATTCTCGGGTCTTGTTGGAAGTCGATTTTATTCCTTGGATCAGAGGATGGATGTTCAGATAGTAAATATTAAAACCGTCTCTTTTGTTAAGAATAAAAAATGGTTCATGGCCAGGTTCGTAATATGCTAGGGCTGATTCGGTATTCTGTATGGAGGACACATTTATATTAAACGGAAAAAGCACTTTTCCGCCAAGTCCTTCTACATAGGAAGCATTTACGTAGGAGTGAGGAACCTGTTCAGTAAGGTTTCCATAACCCTCAAGGTTCATAACTATCAAGTCCTCAAATGCTAGATTAAACCTTTTTTTATCACCGATTGTTTTTAAAGCCAGATCCTCAGTCGGAACGATAATTACTCGAGCTTTAGAAATCGTATTCAAATCAAAGATATCCGCAATTGTGTAGTTGAAGTAACTTTGGGATAAAATATCTATTGCGTACAAGAAGTCATTATTGTTTTCTTCTAATGGCAAAACCAAAACGACATCGCTTGCAAAAGTAGGAGGGGACATGCGTGGAAGTTGGAATATCTTAATTTTTGAAGAATTGTAACCTATTGGTGCAAGTGGCAAGATGTGTTGTGCTATGTATCCATCACTATAATCTTTAGACATCAATAACTGGTCGTTCTCATGAACATATATTGAGGATGATCCGTTTATGGAAAAGAGAATGGATGTTGGATACTCTGGACCTTTTGCTTGCCATAGAGGGCGCGCATAAATATCTCTTATTTGCCAGAGATTGGGAGCGAATTCCGTAATAGCCCGCGACCTTGATGTTATTGAAAGGGTAGATGACCACGGATCGAGTTTATTGAGATAATTGATCGAACTCTTCTCTTCATCGGTGAGCGAAATCCTGGTATAATAGAAGTCAGAGTATTCTAGTGCAAGAAAAGTAGAACTTATACCTCCTAGAACCAGCAAAGTTAGAAATAACACGACGACCTTCTTTTTTAGGCGCCTAAATTTTTTAACAGTTTCTAAGATTGTTATGGATGCCAATATCGAGCATGCAATAGATACCATCGGGAGTATTCGGCTCTCTAGGTATTCAAGGGCCATGAAGTTTACATTAATGAATGAAAGTAATCTGCCAAAAGCGATGGCAGCAATGGCCATAAGGGGAAATATGACAATGAAATGATTTTTGAAGCGTTTCATGATGATTGAAATGCTCATAATCGAAAGAAGTCCTGAGATTCCAAGCAATACAGGATAATAAATCCAAGGAATCACACCAGATCCGTAGAACAAATGAATCGGTATCTTGTCAATATTGACCACCCAATACAGCAGTAATCCTAAATAGACGGCGGTCATGATCGGCACTAGATTTTTGATATATTTATCAATGTTGTATTTCGGCCTACGTTTGAAAAGCAAGAGAATGTAAGAAAACACAAGAATCCCACCTAAGGCAATCATCATCCAAAACGACAAAACCATTTCTGCACCTAATATAACATTATAAAGTGATGATATGAGGATCGAAAATGGTATCGCAAAAAGATTGGATTGTATCATATCCTGCATACGCAACCGTATATTTGGAATGAATGCAGCCAAGCACCCTAGAAAAATGACGAAAAGCACAAACTCAGGTAAGTGAGTCATAACCAATGTGATTGTCATCATAGCTGACAAGAGGAAAAAAGTACGCTTAGAGAGAGAGTCTCGCTTCAACAGGTATATCAGCAGGAAAAAAGTGATGAAGCCTATTGTCCATGGTCTATACCAAAACCACAAAATACCTGGACCAGTACCCGTGTCGTGTAATGTTATAGCTCCTGATCCAGACAATAGGCTGAAATGGTAGGAGATATCTTGTAGCATTAATTTACTATTTAAGAAATAGATCCAACCGAAGCCAGAGAAAAAAACATAAAAGACTGTCGCAAATATTGATAGCCGCTTATCTAGATCGTGAAGATATGCATTTGCCATTACATAGAAAGATGCTATTAAGATTAATGCCAAGAATGCCGTGAAAACTTGAAAAATATCTATGGGCAGAGTTGATAAGACTTGAATGGCTGAAGAAGGAATGTGAAACCACAATTCGGTTCCGCGGTACATTCGGGTATCCAGATTCAATCGCATCGATGTTGCAAAATGGCGATTAATATCTAAGTCAGGAACTAAATAAGGTCCCAAGTATAAGGATTCAATAACATATACAAAAAAGGCAACCACTATCAGCAGAAGAACCAATTTAGGAAGATAGAGTTTACCCGTATGTGAAGTTTTTACCTTTTTTATTCTTTGCATCACTAGAAGCAAAATTGAGAAGATTGAGAAGAGAACTGCGAGTGCGAACGGTCTCCATTCAACTGAAACAACCTTCAATATAAGTGTGTAACTTAAACTGATCAATGGTATGCTTAATACGAAAGATAGGGAAAGCCACTCCATCCATGAAGAAAGCTGACGGAAATTCGTGACTCTAAGAAGCCAGTATCCAGGGAGAAAGCTACATAATATTATACCGATAGGTAACGTTAGCGGAGTTATTTGATACAAAATTGCCTTCATATGCTGTAAAAGCAGCAACAATATTGAAAGAGACAAGAATAGGTAGTCAATTAGGTTATGAGGAGAAGCGAATGGCAACCGTACACGTATATATACGTCTGTGTGATCACAAACCAGACAATATGATAATAAAAAAACTAGTGCTAAACTAAAAATTATTGAAAAATACTTTACAGACGACTCAAAAAGCCAGAGATCGAGTATAACCATAATCAGAACACTCAGTACCAAGGCTAGCATTAAGATGAATGTATTTCGTATTGAGAGTCTGTGAAAAAATTTCTCAACGGCTACTTTGGACATCATCTTGGAGTCTCAAACAACACCTTTTTCCACATATCTACCATCTTATGGAAATCGAAATTCCTTCTTAAATTGCTATAAGCATTGTTGGAAACATTAACTAATTCATCATCATTATCGATGAGCCTTAATATTGACTTAGATATACTCTCGGGAGTGTTATTTGACAATAAATAACCTGACACTTTATCCTTTATAATGGCTGGCAAATCACCCACAGGGCTTGCAAGCACCGGAGTCTTACAAGCCATAGCCTCTAGGGCTACAGCAGGTAATCCCTCAGAAAGTGAAGGAATGACTAACAATTTCATATTGTTTAAGTATTTTGCAAGGTCTTTGTTTTTAACATGTTTTACGACTTGGGTGTTCTGCCATTCCAAGGATTTTTTCAGTTCACCAAAAAGAGTGGATGGCTCGCAATGTGTATAATCGCTTATGATTAAGAACTTTATGTCGGATCTCTTCGACATAATTAATGGTATAGCTCTCATTAACAAGTGAATGCCTTTTATGATTCTTGCAGCGCCGACATATCCGACTACACGATCTCTTTTTGAAATATCAATTGAATCTGGGAACTTGTCAAAGATGTCTTCAGAAGGCATATTATGAGCTAGAGATGTCTTATACTTAAATTTAGACACAATTTGGTCATGCAAGGTTGTAAATGACACAAGAATAATTTTGTGGCAGAAAATTAATGTTAAAAGATTCAAACATATATCAAAGAGCAACTGCTGAATCACATGATAAAAATTCGAAGAAGGGGCATATGAGATGTTAGCTTTCAAAACATCCCATCTAGATCCACCTAGAAAAACAACTACTTTTTTTCTCATCAATCTAGCAAGCAACGAAATTAATGGACTATAGGTACATTGATATAACAATATTACATCAACATGTTTCCTCAGTTTCAGTAGCGCCTTAATAGCTAGAAATTCCATCATTAGCTTCTTTTTAGAAGACGAAAATCCCATTATTTTACTAATAGAATTTGTCGAATTGTTCTTCGCCATGATAATATTCCATTTACTATCTTGTTGAACGAGTAGGAACACCGTTTCAAAAATGCATCGCATAGCTTGCCATACATTATCCGTAGCGGGAAGTTCAAGAGTGGGCGGAGACGCTACTATGAATACACTTTGTCCATTGTGTTTACCGTATTTTTTAGGGTGTTTCATTTATCTCATTAAATTAAG
>JBHLPQ010000316.1:0-2969 GCA_048939265.1 Promethearchaeota archaeon | reverse complement strand
CTTCCCTTCGGATTCAACTCCTTCTCCCTGAGGGCCAGCATCTCTTCACCATTTTTGTGGAAGACCTCGTGGGGTATAACCAGACTCAGCGTTATACCTATACCATCGATAATACTCCTCTCAATAAACCGCATGCAAGTGTAGCCTCAGGAACTCTGTTAGGAAGCGGCCCCAAAGTCATTCGATTTTATTTCGAAGAACAACCCGCATTGGTGATTGCTAACTGGAATAATGCTTCTATAAACGAGTCCCTTACTATCCATCCAGTCTCCGCCTTCCAGTCTGGGATCGGGGGCGAGGGGGCTTATTATAGTACTGAAACCGAAAGAACTTATTATGTGATCGTTGATGTCCCATCTGCTTTTTTCCGAACCCACACCTTAACTCTCTTTGTCCAGGATCAAGCCAATAACTGGACTTCCTACATTTATACCTATCCTAAGTTTCCCCTTGTAGAGTTTCTAATCCTTCTTTGTTTAATTCCTGTAACGATTACTATAACAATTTTTATTAGGAAGCGAGATTCTATCTTCAGTAAGATCAGGAACTATAGGGAACGGGGATAATTTACGTGGTAGTGGGAAATCGCATTTAGCTCGTCATTTTGATCGTGAATGGGATCAAATTGGGTTTCAAGATTATGTCACCATTTATACTGACCTCTCTACGTGGCGTGAACCGATCGAGGATCAATTCAGCTCCTCCACTAAAACGATAGAGACTTATGAGAGTTTTTTAAACAATATTACACTCGTAGATAAACCGCTTATCATTTTTATTGATGTCCTAGATTACACCATTACAGGTACTCCGGCAATTCCGCGTATTCGTCAGTTCATGGCGGATATCGAAACTCGAGCTGAGCATGGAGTCATCATCATCGGCTTTGTTAATAGTATCGCGTTATCAGTTCTCATGGAGGCAAACCAAAAAGTTCTTGCCCGGGATTTTCTCTCTTATTTCAATCCTGAATATTTCTTCTTCCCTGTTTTCTCTAAAACCGAAATTCGAAGACTAATAACTCAACGGTTAAGTGTTGCCAGAAATCCCCAAGATCTTTTTTCAGCGAAAGCGATTGAAATGGTTGCCAATTATAGTCTGGGCATCCCTACTGTAGCCTTACAACTTGCCACAGACTGTTTAGATGAAATAATTATTCAAGATATTAACAAAGTGACTGCTCATATTGTTTCCGCGGTTGTTGGGAGAGAGGGTTATAATATAGCGGAAGAGCTTGTAGAATCTATTGATAAAGACACCTCTGAAGAAACCTCTATGCTTCTCACTCCCAAACGCCGAGATATTATTGCAGCCATTCTTGGTCATCAACTTCAGGAACGATTCTTCTTCCCAGCTACAGGTGTAGATGGATTACGTAGTTCAGATCTAGCTGATTTTTTTGCTGTGAATCTCTCAACCATGAATTATCACATTAAGCCATTAACCTCCTCTCTACCAATTCCCATTTTGGAAGCTAAAGACGATGTTCATGATGCCCGCTCAAAGATTTTTTATGTCAATTGGAACTCTCATATGGCTCATGCTTTAGAAATCATCACAGTTTATCAACGATTGAAACAAGAAAAATATCATATCCAACCTAAGAATATTTTCTTGTCGAGGAGGAAGCAATTATGAAAAGTGATAAGCTAGATCCTTCCATTAGCGCATTGTTTGAGTCTGCTGCAAAACTAGCCGCACAAAAAGAAAAATGGAGAACCCTGGGTTATATTTGTGATCCTTGCGATCCATTACTCCCTCTCCAGCACCCAAAAGCATTTTATGGGGAAAATCCCCGTATAGAAACGTTGATTGCAAAGATAGTTGACTTCATTAATGCACCAACTCAAGATCTTTTGTTTTTGAAAGGTCCTCGGGGGAGTGGAAAAACAGTTTTTGCCCATATTTTCAAAGAATACAGCCCAAAGCTAAAAGTTTCAGCTAATTACCAAGATGCTTCTGTATTTTTCACAGAACGGACATTTCAGCCTAATGAAGCACTAACATTTAGTCTTAACATGGAATCAGAAGTTGATGTCATTTTCCTAGACAAAGCTTTCTATCTTCATAAAACGTTAACTAGACTTTTATCACTAAAACCACCCACTAATCAACGATCACCGAAAATTATCGCTATTATGGACAATACAGAATTTGAAATTTATCGTCGTCTTTGCATTCAAAGAGCTGATAAAACCTATCAATATTTTCTTTCTATGCCTCTCTTAACCTCAACTGATATTTACAACATTCTTCAGAGACGTCTCCATGTCTGTTTTGGAGGGCCAATTCCATCTCATATTACTGATGAAGTCATTGAGAAAATGGCAAAACTTTCTTTGGGTAACCCAGGAATAGCTTTAAGAATTTTAGAGGAAATTCTCAGATTTTCCCGTAGAATTGAAGACATTCGTTATACATTTGGAATAAATCCAGAAGTCCTGAGAACTTTTCCCCCGAGTAAATCTCCCATCCTCCGTGAAATCCTTGTACGAGAGGTTCAGAATGAATTTCTCCCACCGGCTAAAAGGGAGTATATTATTCATAAAGAACTGACCATCATAATGAATAAAACAAAGAGCACCATAAGTCACCATTTGGGGGATTTACTGAGTGGTAATCTTATTTACGAACAATCAACAGATCGAGATAAAAGAGAAAAAGCATATCGGCCAAATAAGGCGATTTTTGGTATTTTAGAACATCTTGCGTTCGAATCTACTGCGGTTGAAGATGTTCGAATAACATCATTTGAAGGGATAAACCGTGAAAAATAATTACCAATTACTTGGTTTAGAAGAGCTCACACTTGAATATTGTCGGCAACGTAATTTGATAGTCGATCGGAAGTTTCATCAGCGGAATGAAGAGATCGACTTTGTCATTCAAAATGGTGATGAAAATGAAGGCATTGGAGTCATCATTAAAGACTGGAAACGTGCTGTTGGTGTTGATATCGTTATTCGTGC
>JBHLPQ010000315.1:0-2970 GCA_048939265.1 Promethearchaeota archaeon | reverse complement strand
GATATATCCAAAAAGAGATAGTAAACTCGTTCCAACCATCTAGTAGTTCAGAACCATCATTCATAACGATTTCATTGTATCCTGAGGCAATGAAATCCCTTGCTCCTCCAATTATTCCTGATTGAACAAATTGGGTTCCACTAGGTGTTCCGTCATACCCATTCATTGTAGTATCTGCTATATAGCTACCAGAGCCACTCTCTTCGGAGAGATGCCATACAGCCTCATGATACTGTTTCCAAACATTTGAAGGATCTTGACTGTCCCTTAGCACATCATTTCCATAATATAAGGTTATATTAGTGTCACTATCACTTGACAAGCGGGGGATATTAACCCAAGCAACAAGATGTCCAGTTCCTTGATCAAAAGAATCAATCTCATAACTTAGTTTGATTCCTTGTGAAAGAGATCGATAAGTCCCAATTTTCACACTAAAAGAGTCCAAACTCCCAGCATCCCACCCCTCTTCATGACAAGAAGCACGGATCCTAATATATCGAGTATTAACAGGAATTAAATTGGAGATAACGCCATATTCTGTCCAAGAGGTTGGTAATAAGTTACCTTTGTCAAGGGGTGTTGAGATAACGTTCTTAATGTTGTTCAAATATTCTATAGTTATATTACAATAATCATAATCGTCTTCTGTAGCCACCATCCATCCAGTAACATTTGAAATTGCTTTTCCAGAGTCAATATAACTAGTATAACTTCCTATGTTAATGTCTTGTTGAATATAATCTGTTGGAGAACCTGAAGACGAAACATAAGCACAATAACTTCCTGCTTGAACACCTTTATTACCATATGTTGGATCTGTCCCAACACCCCAATTTCCAGATATTGTCCACCCTGCAAAATTCCCTGTTTCAAATCCCCCATTGGCAATCAGCTCATCACTCCAGAGCCATCCCTCATTAGATGTAAAAGAGATATCGTCTCCATCTGATTGTACCTTACTACTATCGCTTAAATCTGAATCGGTCACTTCAAGAAGGACGGGGAAGTTCACTAAGGTACCGCTAATTTGGGAAGACTGAATCTGAATGTTCTTTCGGTATTTATAGAGTGGGAGTAACCAATCGTCCTGTACTGGTGAGTCCTCCTCTGAGCTAATGGTGAAAAAAGCATTGGGATCCTCCTGATTGCTAAATTGAGTCCAAATCCAATTTGAATCCCGTATATTGTTTGATAATCGAAATTCTCCGACTACTGCGTTAATCTCATTATGAGGGTTATCACCTCCCACACCATTCAATGTGTCATCTTCCGCACCAATAGAGAATGTATTCCATTCTACATGTTGTTCCACTAAAGGAGTACTATCCTCACTATCCCATAATCCATTTATAAAAATTTCATGCAATCCCGCTCCTGTCCCATCCCAAATAGCTGTAATATAATACCAAGTGTTTGCTGAAAAAGACGATACATCAGAAGACAATTCAGAGGTTGTAGTCGAGATTCCTTTAACCATAAAATCAAAATTGGAATTAAAAGATAATCTCGGATTTTGAGAGGATGTACCTGGAGCACCAAGCCATTCCCGAGAACTAGGACCTCCATTCGGAAACATTATCCAGAACTCGAAGCTCATTTTATCAACTGGTCCAATAAAATTCTCAGAATATGGTAAGAATATATAATCATTCGACCCATCGAATGAAATCCCTCTCCCAGTTTGTGCAGGGACAAGATCATCCGAATTCATATTACTTGTAGGTTCTACATCGAAGTCAAAGTTGTTCTGAGTACTATCAATAATATCAGAAGTAGAGGGGTCTTGATCCATATGAAGGACAAAAAGATAATTATTGTCCCAAACTCCAGAAGGATTCTCGTGACTCGAAGATAAGGGATTACCATAATACATCGTGAGAATTGTACAAGGACTCGAGCTTGACACATTGGTTTTTACCCAAGCAACTAATTTTGCATGAGTTGAATTGTAAGTTCGAGTATATTGTTCAATTTCAAAATCTAAAACTTCTCCTTCATTATTTGTAAAGAATATATCATTTCCACTTGCTTGTGCATGGTTTTGTAGATCTTTATCGAACAATTCTACGTACACTGGAAAATTTTCAAGATCAGCTGGTACTAGAGTATGATCTATCGTAAGATTCTTCCTAAATTTCCAGCGTGTATCTATCCAGTCTGATCTTGCATAGGAACCCCCAATTTTTGAATTAATCACGATATTTGATGGATTCACATCATCATCAAGAGATTCAAACATAAGACGTTCAAGAGGAACTTTACTGTATTCTTTTGCTTCAGGAATACCCATCCCTCTGAGTATATCAACACAAAAATTAGAAGTATCTTCGCTCTGATTCTCTATTGAGACAATTGCAGAACAAATAGTTATCATGTAAATAAAAACAAATAAAATTCTAAAAAGACGAACTATACTTATTTTCATCTCTATCGCCTGAAAAAATTCAATAAAAAGGGGGAATGGTTCTGAAGAGTTTTTAAGCTCTTTTAGAGAGTTTGTCTTATGTTTCAGTACTTAATCCGGAAATAAATATTATTAATGAAGCTAAATAATATCTTCGGATTTTTCAATTATTAACACCTAACTAGTGAGCTTTATTCTGTCCATTAGAATAAAACTTCATATTTAGGCCACTTCTGGGAAAGTGGGGCAACTATTATCTGACATAGCTTTTAGAGAAAGAGTTAGGAGAGAGATATCAAAAAAATAAGGCATCCTCATCTCGATTAGTACCTTTCCTTCATTAACCAAATAAGAAAGTGTTCAGATACACTAAGTATTACTCCATCTCTCTTATTTTTTTTATTAATTCTCCTGCTTCTTTTGTTCTCTCTAAAATTAAATCAGTAGATGCCTTTATTTCACTTGAATCTGATGCAGTCTTAATTGTTGTTCCAGCTCCCATAATGATTTGCAAAATATTACCGATCTTGTGTGAATAATCGTCTTTTAAGATATTCTTCTTC
>JBHLPQ010000025.1:14611-27827 GCA_048939265.1 Promethearchaeota archaeon | reverse complement strand
TAGTTGAGCTATATAACTGGAACAATGAGCTGGTTCGAACTGGAACAACGAATGATTTTGGATTTTATGAATTCACGACACTAGAATGTGGGGTATATCAAGTAACGGTATCTGCCCCCCATTTCTTCAGTCAAACGCAAGAAGTCAAAATTAGATGGAATAACGACACCAGAATTTTGTCTTTCCCTCTTGACAGTAAACAGGGAAACACATTCATTCAGGTGGTTCTCACAGATCAGTATGATCAACTAGTCAAAGGAGGGGTTGTGAAGCTGTATGATTTCAACCAAAATTTCGTTCGTGCAGGCTTAACAGACGACTCTGGATTTTTAAATTTGTCAGATATTTCTATTGACATTTACGATCTAGAAATCTCGAAATCTGGATACCAAACAAAGTGGTTCTTCAATATGAATCCAGTGAACTTGTTTAACAACCTAGTTTCACACAAACTTGTACCTTCTACGGGAACTGGAGTATTAAACGTTTTTTGTCCGTCCAATTCGTTTATCACGGTAAGTAATCATTATGAGGAGGTACTTTTCTCCGGATTTAGTTCGACAGGAACGTTTAAACTTCAAAACCTTGCGGTTGATGATTATTCGATTGAAATATTCACAGATGAGGGGACGATATATAGTGGTAGTAGCATCAATTGGATGGGAGATGTCAACTCTGTATACATTGACCAAGTCACCGAGCAGTTAGACACCTCGGGGTATATGGAATTTACAGTGTATGAATTTAATGTAGGGCCAATTCCCAACTGTTATGTGACTGCGAAAAGTCAGTATGACGTTTATTATTCGCAAGTTACCGATGTAAATGGATTTGCAAATATCACTGGATTACACATTGGAGAATATGAGATAACTGTCCAACATTCTGGTTTTGTTGATACAGTGGTAGTGCATTCGATTGATTATGCAGGGGATTCCTCAAAAGCAAGTATTTACCTCTACCGGGCAACATTTGATCTAGAACTATATATTATTGGAGCGGTGACTGGATTACCCCTTCGGGGGTCTGTTTCTTATAAATTTAATGCCGAACCATATTGCCTTCCTCAATTAACTGATTGGAATGGGTTTATTCGATACAATAATTTGCCAGTGGGACAATATAAATTTTGTATAACCGCCTACGGATACGAAACCCAGTTTCAGACTTTTTCCTTCATGACAAATGGTGATTTTCAGGTTCTGCACTTCTCAATGATTAAGTATGGTGGGAATGGGGTTGAAGATCACTTTGCTATCATACTAGGAGGAGGTACAGAAGACCGATTTACTCATGACGCTCGAGGTATGTATCTTACTCTGACAAATCATTATGGATTTACCCCAGAAAATACTTATCTACTTACCTGTGAGACTGTGGATTGGGTTTCCAATGTACCTGTACCTTATGACGCTATTACAAGTTTAAGTTCATTAACTTGGGCAGTTAATGAGATAGCTAGTAAAGCTGATATTGAGGATGAAGTCCTCATCTGGTGGACTGGGCACGGAGGGTACTACCGCTCTGAAACAACAGGGGAAATATTGGATGTGTCCTTCAACTTAAACGGAGATTTCATAGCAGGAACATATTTTAACACCTTGATTGAAGGAATCACCTGCAATCGGATGTATTTCTTTCTGGGACCCTGTCATTCTGGATATTGGATTCAGGATCTATGGGGAAAAGGCAATCGAGTTATCTATACCTCATGTGATTGGGATGAGATCGCTCGTGCATTCTATGAGCATTCCTATTGGCCAAGAGCTACTAAGCGAACTCTAGATCCAGCATATGATGCTGATGAGGCTGATTGGAACAATGATAACCGAGTTTCGTTAAAAGAGTTATATGATTATGCTGTCTATTGGGTTCGAATTGTAAAAAATAAGGACCAGCATCCACAACGCTGGGTTTCTTACGGTCAGTCTGATTCTGTTCTCTATATAGGTGATGAAACTTATAATGCTGGCCTCGGTGCAACTACCCTTAGAAGTTCCATCCAATATAATTTAGCTGATTATTCAATAAAAGAGGAAACTCATTCACTCGATGAAAAGACTGGAATAAGTACTTGTGTCTCCGTAGGGTTATTAGATGATGAATTAGACAATGATGATTGCTTCATTAATATATATAACAGTTCCACGTTTCCTGGTTATTCTCCTATTGCGGATGTGACTTTTATCCTCAGATTTCTCAACGGAACGGTATTCACATCTGGCACAAGTAACATAGATGGAACAATCAATTTTTATGATCTCCCAGATGGAGAGTTTGCTTGGGAAGCAATATATGATGATCAAGAGATTGGTTCAGGGCGTTTTATTGCTGATGGGGTTAAGCTAGCAGTGGATACGTTGACAGACAATTACGATAGACAGGGAGACGCAGCAGATCTTCAAGTTCAAATTACAGATCAAACTGAAGCTACTCCTCTAATGGGAATGACTGTTAGTTTATATCATTTTGATGGAACATTCATCGGAAATAAGACTTCGGATTTTAACGGAATTGCCATGTTTTATGATTTATCGGGAATATTTGGCTATGAGGTATTCTACCAGGATATTTTATGTGCAGAAGGTACTATAGCAATTGATTCTTCCCATTTTACATTATCAACTGACTTAACGGCTCCAGAGATGACGATCCTTTCTCCAACAGATGGACGAACCTATTACATCTCAGATTTGCCTATCGAATTACAATATGAAATTGTTGAAGAGAATAATTATACATTGACTGTATTTCTAAATACAGTGGACATTGGTCACAAATTTAGTGGGTCAGAGCTTGGTGAAATACTAGCTTCTGGTGCCTATACCATTAGAATCGAAGCTGTTGACTTTGTAGGAAATCTGGGTTATGGTGAGGTATCTTTCACAGTTACAGATGATATCTCAATTACCACTACTAACAGTGGTAGTAGACCATTCACAACATCAACTGAGACCACTAATGTAACTATTTATTGGCATCTGGAGCTTTTACAAGTTGTGTGTTGTATTCTTTTAACTTTGGTTGTCAGAAAGCGGCGCTCTCTATAGAACCAACTGAACTGAAAGCTGAGTCTTTTTCCCTCTATCACTCCTCAATATTCCTCTCCCTCCTTTTTATCATTAGTAGTTCCACAAATTGCCATGAAGTCAAATCTTAAATAGTTTAATAGGTCTATCCTAAGAAATTATTCTATTAACGGTGAAAATGCTTTGGAATTCTTTGAAGTCATTGATAAACGAAGAACTGTTCGAGAATTTGAAGATAAATCTGTTGATTTGAGTTGCCTTCAGAAGATTATAGCTTGTGGATTAAAAGCTCCAACACACGACCATTTGAGAAGATGGGAATTCATTGTTATTGATGATATAGAAATGAGAAAAAAACTTGTTGGAAAGGAAGGTGATAATATTATTAAGAGGGATGAAAAAGAATCTAAAGCTATTATTGATGATTGGGGATTAACTGACAAAAAACAACGGGAAATGTATCTCTATGCTATTCCAAGGCAAGCGAAAATGATACTAACGGCAGGAGCTGTTGTTATTCCCTGTTTTTTTCAGAGAACAAAAAATCTACTAAAACCAACAAATCTTTCTTCATTAAATGCTTTTGCATCAATATGGCTTTGCATAGAAAATATATTGCTTGCTGCTGTAACTGAAGGTATTTATGGGGTGACTCGAATTCCCAAATCACCAGAATCAGTGAAGAAATTATTACATGTCCCCAAGGAATATGAAATACCATGTATTCTTGCACTTGGATACCCTAAAAAAGAAAGTCGAGCTTTAAGACAGTACAAAATTGATCCCGCTAATAAGATTAGATTAAACACCTGGGAAAATTCTCTCAAAAGCAGCAAATAATTCTTAATCAGAATTATATATTAGTTAACACAATAATCCAGTATCTTTAGGTTATTAAAACTAATTCACTAATTAGATTCATTATGTGCACGAGTTTAATGATTCCTCACGTAATTATTTGTTCGTATATATATTTGTTCAAGATATGCGAATAAAACTGGCATTTTTCTACTGGTTTTGCCCCATGAATACGAGATATTCAGTAAGCGAAGGTTTTACCCGCTTAAAATTATACACCTTTTTACCAATTACTCGAAATATGTCGGTAATCGTTTTATCAATGTCTTTTTGTGGAAAAATAGTAAAGCTTTCATTTTCTTGGGTTTCAACAATGATTGCGTCTGTGAATGCCCTTAAGCTTTCAATATCCGCTGCAGATCCATCATTGATTTCAACTTTTAGGATTTCTTCTCCCATTTGAGGTATGGTACTTAATAATGACTCTACTCTGGCGGCTGTACTTGTTCTTCTTTTTTCAGTTGCTGTTAAGTTAAGGATATGGTCACAATCCGCCAAGTACTCACGTGAAGCTACAAGTATGAAGGTAATCCTGTAAATTCTGCCTAATTCTCGAATGATTCTATTAAACTCCTGCAATTCTAGATTTCCAAAGAGCTCTTCTGGAACCTCCATCAGTACCACATCTGCTTCGTTTTGTAGTATTTTCATAATTAGTAACACGCGTAAATATTCGCTATCGGTTAAATCACAGATTTTACTCTTCTCATACTGGTCCAGAAGTATCGTGTGTAGAAAGAGTTTACGTCCCTGTAGATCATTTACTTTCTGTTTCTGTTTCTTACAGAACTTCCTCAAGCCTTTTAACATAGATTTAACTCGCTTTTGATTTATCTTGGGATCACGTTCTAGCTTCTTATTAAAGAAATACTCATCTGGCTGGGATTGGTAACTCCATTCTACTTGTGAAATGCCTTTTCTATGACTTGTGACATCAATCCCTTTGATTGTGATATTTCCTCGTGTGTCCTCGCTTTCTGTGGTGAGAGTTTCAAAAAAATTAGCTGCTTGTTGTGTTTTTTTCTCTTTTTCAAATAAAACACCGAGAATGTCTCCAGTGTTGATGGTAAAGGAAATCTGAGATTTAATAAAAGGAATTTTCAGGTTTTCTACATTGATTCTCTGATCTTCCTGTAACTTCTTGTCAGTCTTACTCAAATATTCCTACCTCCAACATTCTAAACCTGAAAAAGTGTTCCATTTGTGCATCAACCTGCGTGATTTTCTGTATCTTCCCATTCAGCAGGGAATCTTTGAATTCTAGCAGTGAACGTATAGATGAAACTGGTAAATCAGAAAAAATGAGAAAATGATGATTTCTTTTTAGTTCCAAGACTATAACTTGTTCCCCCTCTATTGGTTGTTTTGCAATATTTTGTAGGAATTCCCTGCTTTGTGGGTATGGTTTCTTTAAATGAAGTTGTAATGCTCTACCTTGACCTGGGAGTTGACTTAGTAATTCTTCTGGCGTTCCATACTCAACTAAACCTCGTCCTCTGCCAAAAATGGCCACTTTATTACAGTACCTTGCTTCTTCAGGGTAATGGGTAATGACAATAAATGTAGTTCCCATGGTTTCGTTCAAGTTGATTAATGACAACCACAATGATTGCCGTACAACAGGATCAAGTCCTGAAGTCGGTTCATCAAGGATACATAAAGTGGGATTATGAATTAGAGCTATTGCAATAGACACTCTTCTTTGTTGTCCTCCAGAAAGTGTGGAGACTAGTGAATCTGATTTATCCTCGATTTCTAATGATTTAAGGATCTTTTTCCCTCTTTCCAAAATAAGCTCTTCATCTAAACCATACTGCCGTCCAAATGTTTGTAAGTTCGTCATGACTGATAGATGCAAGTAGATTTTCCCCAAGTCTTGTGGAACATACCCATAAAGCTTTCTAGAATTCCCTCTATCTTTCTTTCGTTTCATGTTCAGGTTGTAGAGTCGTACTTCTCCCTTAAATTTTCTTAATCCTAATAACGCTTTGACAAAAGTGCTTTTACCAGCACCAGACTCACCTAAAATGCCAAGAATCTCCCCATTGAGTAATTCTATTGAGCACTGTGATATGATTCGTTTTTTCCCCGCAAATACAGACATGTTACGAGCTGTGATAGCAGTTTCATGTGAGATAACCTCTGTATATTCATCAGGTACTCGCTTACCTGAACTACTTCTGACCCTTGGGAGAGCCTGAAATACAAAAATATATAGGGTAGTAAAAGCCAATTCGATTGTAACAATCCCTGTCAACAATTGGTTCCACTTATCTGGGTCGTAACTTACATCTTGCTTAAGGTATGTGATCATGGCTAAACCATAGGCTTGATTGCGGGGATCTGGACCAAAACCAGGAAAATCAGTAACAGAATACATAACCTCATCTTCTCTTCGGTTAATACTCTTGGAATAATAATTTAACAAATTATCTGGTTGATCTGGTTCTACTTTATACGAATATAGGATTTCAGTGGCAAAATATGTCAATTTAACCATTGAATCAATAGATTCATCTGCAGCTACGGCTATAGATGGGTTTAGAGAAAAACCCCCGTCATCTACCTGGCTTTTTCTGGTAAACTCTACTAAACTGACTGGCGAATAGGGAGTTTCCCCAAGTAATCTCAAACAATCCCACGCAAAGTAGCTACTGGCGATATCAGACTGGAAACCAGTAGCAAGATGGAATCCGCCATCTGAGAGCTGACTCGATTTAACCCAGCGTGTAGTCATTTCGTTTTTTCCAGTATTGGTGACGTTTATATTGTTAAGACATTTTAGAGCTAACCACGTGTTGATCATCGTCGGTTGTTTGGATTCTATTATTCTAGTAAAGTTATATAAACCAGAATAAATTCCAAAAATTCGTAAATATGGTGCTAAGATTTTATTTAGATGGTTTAAAGTCTCGATTTCATTCAAATCTAGAGAAAATCGTCTATCAGTAGGACAGTAACCTCCTACTTGCTTATTGAAATGCTTGTTTATAAAAGCTGAAATTTGTAGAGTTTTTGGTGTATTCTCAATAAAATCGTCCTTATTAAGTTCCTTGAGTATTTCAATTATTTCTAAGGCACAGAAAGTGGCATACAGTGTGCTATTCCCTCTATGATCTAATAATGATGATTTATATCCGCCATCGTGGTCATTAAAAGTAACTTCCACGAATGATTGAATTTCACTAGGATCTACAGGGTCCAAATCCTGTATTACTCCAAAATGGAGACCGTGAACCAGTGATAACAAGCTATAGTAGTTTGTTTCCAGAGTTGGGTACCCGAACAAGCCATTCACAGTATGGCGGTTTGATAACCAGTTTGAAAACTGGTCGATAATCTGTTCTGGGATATCAGCTGCTAGCAGATCTAATATCTTCATAGCTGCACATCCAAATTTGATTTCACTTTCAATCAATGTGTGGTTATCTGGGTGATCAACAAAACCACCGTGAGTATTATTGCATGAAAGCGTGAAGTTAATCAAGTCTTCTGCTTGTGGAACTGACTGCTCTAATTCTTTGTAAAGAAGAGTGGCATAATAAGAAGCCATTAAGGAGGATGGACCTGTGGGGTACTCGCTAAACCCACCATCATTAGTACGACATGCAGTTAAGTAAGCTAATACGGAGTTATTCTTGATAATGTCAAAAGACAATCCAAAGAGCTGATATATTTTGAGGGCATAGTAAGTGGCTTCAATGGTCGCAGGAGCTCCCAGTGAAACATGATATGGGGATTCCCCGTAACCAACATCAGTCCAAGAATACTCTAACCAAGTCGTTAAATTTTTTTGAAATGAACTTGTAAGAATACCAGAATTTAACCAGTTTAGAATACTGGTTCCATAATAAGAAGCCCTCAAAGTAGCTGGCATTGAAATATATGGATTTAACACAAACCCCTGATTTTGATCTAACAAACAAGTGTCAGTAAATGTTTCGATATCGGCTAGTTTAGTGATATCATCACCTAGAAGTGTCTGGTTGACAAGTGAGAGTACTCTATAGGTTGATTCTAGATCACTTCCACCCGCAATTTCCGCAAATCCTCCATCAATGTTCTGTTTGGTCCAGTAGTATTCTTTCAGTGAAAGATTGAATTTCCCTGAACTAAATAGGTCTTCTAGCGGTAATGGTTCCTGAATGGGTAATGATTTCACTGACTTAGCTATCCAGTAATTAGCTTCCAACATTGGTTCAATAAAAATTCCTGTATTGGGGTTCAAATATTCTTTAGTACTGCTAAGTAATCCAGATATCAGTTCTGTAGACTCCTCTTCAGGGATTCGAGGATCAGGAGGGGTATTAATGTATGTAAAGGCACCTGCTTGTACTATTGCCAAGGTAGCTATGATAACAACAAAAAAGATCGTTCGTTTAGTGATTCTCAATGATTTCCCACCTCTTCACTAGATTTTGTCTTCTACCCTCAATCTGAAGTATGATTGAAAAGGAGCTTGTTCTTGACTTAGCTCAAGGATTTTTATTCCAATCTTTTGCGTTCTTTCAACGAATTTTGGTAGATTATTGTCGATATTGACCATATATACTTCTACTGTATTAAATCCGACTCGGGAAACGATTTTGACAAACGAAATGCTTTCTAGTCGCTTGATAATTTGACTGTTCAGAACATCAAAAGTTACCCGTATCATTTTTCCTTTTGATGGCAACTTTTGGGTTAACTTTTTTGGTGAATCAAATTCCATCAGTTCCCCTGCTCTTAATATTGCTACTTTGTCACAGATATTTGCTGCTTCTAAATCATGTGTTATTATCAGCATTGTGACATGAAGTTCTTCATTCAGACGTTTTAAATAGCTTAGAATTTGATAACGTTTTGAAGCATCCACTCCAGTGGTAGGTTCATCAAGAAACAATATTTCTGGACTATTCAATAATCCTAGGCTCATTGATAATCGTTTTTTTTCTCCACCACTCATCCGTTTCACACGATTTTTCAGAGTGTCCTTGGGGATATCAAGAATGCTAAACAATTCATGTGCTTTTTTATGGGCGGCTTTTTTTGTCAGTCCATAGGTTGAAGCAAAGATCTCAACGTTTTCCAGAGGTTTCAGCTGAAAATAAAGGTTCGTTCGTTCAAACTGGGGAACATAGCCGATTTTCGATAGGATTTTTTGCTTTGCCCTCCTCTTTTTGGGTGATTGTCCAGTAATTTGCACAGATCCTTTCCAATGACGGTTACTTACTTGACAGGTTAACACTCTTATCACAGTCGTTTTTCCCGCGCCAGAAATACCAAGAATGCCTATAATTTCTCCTTTATGAATGTCAAAGGAAAAATCTTTGACGATATCTTTTTTTCCAAATCTCACATGCAGGTTATCAACTTTTATTACGCTATCACTGCTCAAATTATGCACTTCTTTAAACTTGGTACTTTTTTCGTAAGAATAGGCCATAAGAAAACAGTATACAGGCTAAACTGATGAACACAAGCGAGAAGACATTAAAGTTGGTTAAAGATAAATCCGTACCTTTCGTAATAACTTGCTCTAATATTGGGGGCCCATGAGTTAAAGGGAGAAATATTGACAGGGTTTGGAGATAGCTTGGCATACTTTCATAAGGAATAAACATTCCAGACAGCATTATGTTGATCACTAGAACAGCCACATATAACTGGTTAGCCTCTCCTGAGCTCTCGGATACGATACTGATAATCATACCTAGAGTGACTCCAGGATAACCAACAAGAAGTATAGCAAGGTAAAAATTCAACAAATTCCCCTCGACATGTAACCCCATCAATCCGGTTACGACAACGAACATCATTAACGCTTGAACCACGAGTAAAAAAGTGTAGGTGATGTATTTAGCCGTGAGGACTTCTGCCTTAGAAAGAGGAGTTAACAAAAGCCGTTTTAACGGTTTCTCCCTAACAACTATCAGCACAGAGGGAATGAGGGCAATTGCAAAAACGATGAATGGGAGGTTATCAATGATCATAGTTCGATATTCTGCTTTATTCTGATCATAATTGGGCACCTGAAAATATTCCTCCACATTAAAGGAAATAACAGGTTCTAAGTCATTACTACTTCTAAAATGATCAACTGAATCCTGAAGCAGATTCAAGCGACGTTGAGTATCTTTTGTATCACTAGAATCAATGATGCTACTTACAGTAGCCATCTTTTTAGCGACAATATTTTCACTAAAATCCGAAGGAATGATGATTATAGCATCAACATCTCTTGATATCAAGAATTCTCGTGCCTCTGATAAAGCGTGAGGATCTACTGAAACGTTAAAAGATTCGAATAAATTTAACCCCTTTGTTTCGTCTATTGCCTGAATCATTAAAGAGGAGAAATTAGCAAGTTGGGATTCACCTGAATATGGGGTGCTAATGACCTGATTATCCTGAATGACAACCACAACTTGCAAATTTGGGGCAGTGACGGCCATCAGATTAGTTAATGCTAAAAAAGCTACAATGATTGGAGGGATAACGAGAGTAATAGTAAAATTAAGGAAATCAGTCCTGAATAACTTAACTTCCTTTTTTACCATTGAGATTATTCTGAACCGTGATTTATTTTCACTAGTCATTTAATTCACCTTTAAACTCCATAAGAGGCAAATCCTGGCATTTCTAAACATCATACCTTCTAAACCTGTAAAAAATGAACGCTAGCATGAGATAACCTAAACTAAGACCAACTAACCATGTAAAAGCTGTCACATTTATCACATTTCGATAAGCCAGATCCATGATGATATTCCGCGCATGAAAGACTGGGAAAAAGTGTCCGATAATCTTTAAAGAAGGGTTGATTCTATTTACGGGTACCATGTTCCCTGATAATACCATTGAAACAATCAAAAAAAACAAATAGGCCTGATTGGCCGTATCTTCCGTCGGGACGAAGCTAGAAATGAATAATCCAATGTTTATTCCAGTAAGACTGGTTAATATCATAACAAAAAAGAAAATTTCGATAGGGCCTTGTACAAATAACCCAAAAATATAAACCATGATGAAAATGAGAGAACACTGAATAAAACCAATGAAATTGTACACAATGCTTTTAGATAATATAACATCTCTTCTACTCATTGGAGTGAGGAGCATTCTTCCTAAAGGCTCCTCAGTAATTATGACTGTAGAACTTAGATTCATTGTAGCGCTGATGATGATGAAGGGAATGACCACTGGCATGACATTGTTTAACACCTGATTTTCCCAAGAAGGGACGACAAACTCCAAGGTAGGTAGGGTAAAAACAAACTTACTTCCAATAAAATCTTCTTCTTCTGACTGGATTTCGGATATTAGGAGTAATAATAATTCTTGAAACGCTGTTGTTATTCCTTCACGCACTCTGGAGTCGGACCCGTCAATATAGAGCTGGAAGGTTAAGTTTTGGTGATGAAAAATGGACTCAGTAAAATTTTCAGGGAGATAGGCAGCTACATCTACTTCTTCTCGGCGAATTTGGTCTTCAGCTGATTCAAGCGCAGATTTAAGGGAAGAGTTATCGATTTCAATAAGTTCAAAAGATTCTGTTTGATTTTCAAGGATATCAAAAAAGATATCCGAATAATCACGGCTATCATTAACTAATGTACCGTTAACTGATATTGTAGATTGGGGTAAATGGTCGTTAGTTATCACCATGATTCGATATGGTGAAGTAAGCGACTCACCAGCACTGAGACCGAAAAAAGTTATTACAATGATCGGCACCAGAAACATAAGAACCAGTGACCGCTTGTCGGACTTTATTCTTCTAAATTCTTTAATGATGAGAGAACCCAGATTCATAAGACTGATCAATACATGGATTATAAAAATCTAGAATATACTTGTTGTGGAAGTATTTCCTCAAACAGATCACGATTTTACAACTGCTGAATCGATGAAGAAGAAGGAGTTTATTTCAATCCTACTTCCCACAATTCTTGGATGGATTAGGGAACTTGGTTTTAGCGTTTAGAACCTTTTTTCTTTTTAATCAGGAAAGAGGTAAGACTCAGTGAGGAAAGAAGAGTAACAAGTTCTATAGCAGAAGTAGCCTGACCTGAAGATGTTGTGGTGGTTGGAGAGGGTGGTCCGCTTTTCGAGTAACGACCAGTGAGCACTGTTTGGTCAATAATATGCCCATTCATTGCTACTATTAGATTATCAGCATTAGTGCTTGGAATGGTTAATTCGATATCCAAAGCATATAGTTTAAAGAAATATAGATGATCCCGCCCAAGAGGGGGACAGGGGCCTCCATAAATGGTATCACTCCAGCTATTACGACCTCTAATTGCGTTATCAGGAACAGAGTTCTCATTAATCACTGTAATTGAGGGGGAAATATTCCATAATAACCAATGGACCCAGATATATCCAGCTACTTCCACTGCATCAGGATCATCCATTATTAGGGCTAACGATTGTGCTTCAGCGGGGACATTGTTTATTTCCAATTCAGGATTGACATTGCTTCCCTTACAGGTGTACTTATCGGGGATATATGACCCATTGTCAAAATCTGGACTAGTTAAACTGAAAATACTACTCGATTTCGACTTGTGGTGTGAATAAGCAGTAACTCTGTCTTCGGAAGGCGCTAGAGGATTTAAAGCCATTAGTAACACTAAAACTCCAATCCCTATTAGTCTTTTTTTCAAATTCTTCTCTTCCTTATTTTTTGTCAAATTTGTGCTTTCGAATCCTCTTGAGGGGAGTTTAAAATATTTTTAGGTCAATGCAGTCAAAATTTTTTCAACAAGGAGGGGAGGTTAATGAGTTCCTTGAGTACCTTTTTAATTTATTTAAAACTATTTACCAGCCATTTCAGGAAGTGTACTTTTATTTTAGCCAGATTTTTTTCCTTATATTCGTTTTTAAGAATAGTAAAGGTTGTTTATTTGTTGTATTTGGAAAATCTTATATTAACCTATCTTCGTCTCTCAGCTAATACATTATAGATTTCTGGGTTGAAACATTGTGAAAAAACTGAAAAAAATTGTTTTAATACTAATCATTACCATTTTAGTAGGATTTCTCAATCCAACTATAAAAAATCTCAATATGATACTTGATATTCCTTCTGTAAACGCGCTTCCAACTTACCAACTAGATCAGTCACAACCAAGTAATCCCACTGCTTGGTATATTCCTAATGCCACGGAAGATGGTGGGGTAGAATGGCAGTCTTTTGTGCCCACTGCGGATAACATCAACCGAGTAAACCTCAGCATAGAAAATTCTGGCATTGCAGATCCTACTGGCGAAACCATTAGTGTGTGGATCAATGATGAAGGCAATACTTTGACACCGCTCGTAGGTGCTACGATTGATATGTC
>JBHLPQ010000025.1:0-14511 GCA_048939265.1 Promethearchaeota archaeon | reverse complement strand
GGTCAAACGTATTATATTGTCCTTCAGTCCTCCATCTACATTCAGGAGTGGGATGACTTCATGATGATGTGGATGGTAACTGGAAAATTCATGGCAAACGGTGATGCGGGTGATCCGTATGCTAATGGTCGCATCGAATCTACCCCTAATGGTGATATGGCCTTCCACACCTATTACGATCCTAATTACGTTAATCCCTATCAGCTGGACCAATCTCAACCGAGTAACCCCACTGCCTGGTATATTCCCAACGCCACGGAAGATGGTGGGGTAGAATGGCAGTCTTTCGTGCCTACTGCGGATAATATCAACCGAGTGAACCTCAGCATTGAAAATTCTGGCATTACAGATCCTACCGGCGAAACCATTAGTGTGTGGATCAATGATGAAGGCAATACTTTGACACCGCTCGTAGGTGCTACGATTGATATGTCTGGGCTAAGTTCGGGAACCTTGGCCTGGTATATCGTCGATTTGCCCACTACTCCCTTGACTCCGGGTCAAACGTATTATATTGTCCTTCAGTCCTCCATCTACATTCAGGAGTGGGATGACTTCATGATGATGTGGATGGTGACTGGAAAATTCATGGCGAATGGTGATGCGGGCAACCCGTATGCTAATGGTCGTATCGAATCTACCCCTAACGGTGATATGGCCTTCCACACCTATTATGATCCTAATTATGTCAGTCCCTATCAGCTGGACCAATCTCAACCGAGTAATCCCACTGCTTGGTATATTCCTAACGCCACGGAGGATGGTGGGGTAGAATGGCAATCTTTTGTGCCCTCCGCGGATAATATCAACCGAGTGAACCTCAGCATTGAAAATTCTGGCATTACAGGCCCTACTGGCGAAACCATTAGTGTGTGGATTAACGATGAAGGTAATACTTTGACACCGCTCGTAGGTGCTACGATTGACATGTCTGGGTTAAGTTCGGGAACCTCGGCCTGGTATACCGTCGATTTTCCCACTACTCCCTTGACTCCAGGTCGAACGTATTATATTGTCCTTCAGTCCTCCATCTACATACAGGAGTGGGATGACTTTATGATGATGTGGATGGTGACAGGAAAATTCATGGCAAACGGTGACGCGGGTGATCCGTATGCTAATGGTCGTATTGAATCCACCCCTAATGGTGACATGGCCTTCCACACCTATTATGATCCTAATTATGTTAGTCCCTATCAGCTGGACCAATCTCAACCGAGTAACCCCACTGCTTGGTATATTCCCAATGCCACGGAGGAAGGTGGGGTAGAATGGCAATCTTTTGTGCCCACTGCGGATAATATCAACCGAGTGAACCTCAGTATTGAAAATTCTGGTATTGCGGATCCCACTGGTGAAACCATTAGTGTGTGGATTAACGATGAAGGCAATGCTCTCACCCCTCTCGTGGGTGCTACAATTGACATGTCTGGGTTAAGTTCGGGAACCTCGGCCTGGTTTGTGGTAGACTTCTTAACGACTCCAATAATTCCTGGCCAGACATATTATATTGTCCTCCAGTCCTCCATCTACATACAGGAGTGGGATGACTTTATGATGATGTGGATGGTGACAGGAAAATTCATGGCGAACGGTGATGCAGGTGACCCGTATGCTAATGGTCGTATTGAATCTACCCCTAACGGTGATATGGCTTTCCACACCTATTACGATCCTGATTACGTTCCCCCTCCTCACACGTTATCTGAACCGAAAATAATCTATCCTACTACTGGTGAAATTCTTACAGGTTTAGTTACTATTACATGGGATCCTGCGGTTGATTCTCACAAACATTCGATTTTATATAACCTTTCATACTCTATTGATGGAATTTCTTGGTATGAGATGGAAACTGATATAGGAATAACGTCTTACTTATGGGATACTACTCAAGTTGAAGATGGATCTAACTACAGAATTCAATTAACCGCTTATTGCACGGAAGGATTACACACAAGTGATATCTCTCAGATCTTTTCAATAGCCAATAAACAAGAAACTTCTACTCCCCCCTCTACAGGAACTTCTACGCCTTCTTCTACTTCCCCCTCCTCTACAGGAGCACCCACCACTCCATCATCTACAGGAGTACCCGCTCTTACGTCATCAGCAGAATCGACTGGAGAATCCACTACTTCACCATCAATAACTCCTGGGTTGACCTTTGAAATAATTCTAACATTATCTATCGTGGTGTTTTTCATCCAGAGAAGAAAATCATGAGCTTAGTATTATTAAGGGAATTGCTGCCACCTTCTGAATATTTATAAGGGGCGCTCTCCCCTCTTCCACGATTAATATGTCTGATGTCGCAAAACAATCTACTTTAAAAGGTTGAACTCCGTAATACATCGTTACCGATTTTCACGACATTCTCAATAAGAATATCAAAATCTTTTCTTGTACTCCGATGATTAGTAATTGCAACACGAAGAGCATAGCGACCATCAAGAGTTGTATTTGATGGGACTGCGACCCCACTCACTTGTAATCTTAGCAGTAACTCTCTGTTTAAATCATTCAACGTTGAATCGGTTAAATTATCTGATAGATATCTGAAACAGACAATATTCAGTGACACGGGGGCTAGAAGTTCTATCTTAGGAGTAGATTTGATTAAATCCGCTAGATATTGTGCCTGATCAATATTTTGTTGAATTAACCTTCCATATTTTTGAATTCCGTGTTCTTTTAATCCCATCCAGACTTTTAATGCTCTAAAGCCTCGTGATAATTGAATCCCATAGTCACTGAACCAGGTCTTCCCACCCGAAACCCCTCCTGTAGCATGTTCAAGATAGTCTGGTGTTAATGAGAAAGCTTGACGATGATCTTCTTCTCGTCTGACCAGTACACAACCTACTTCAAGTGGCATATACATCCATTTATGGAGATCAAAAGCGAGTGAATCTGCTTTACTCATACCAGAGACAATCCACTTCATTTTCTCTGACAGAATAGCCAATGCTCCGAAAGCACCATCAACATGAAACCACATATCTTCCTTAGCACAAATATCAGCTAGCACATTCAAGTCATCAAAAGCACCAGTATTAACAGTACCAGCATTCCCAATGATACATAAAGGAAGATAACCATTGTCTCGGTCTTCAGTGATCCGAGTTTTTAAAATTTCGATGTCAATCTGAAAATTCTTATTAACAGGGATTTTCCTTAAGGCATTATCACCTAAACCAAGAAGCTCTATGGCCTTTTGAAGTGAACTATGCATCTCTACTGAACCATAGAATGTCATTGGTTTAGGAGAATTATTGACACCAAGTTTTCGGATATCAAATCCAGCTTTTTGATTCCGAGCCACAGTCAAACCGACTAGGTTAGCCATAGACCCTCCACTAACTAAGAGACCACTCGCTGTAGTGGGAAATCCCATAATCTCCTTAAACCAATTAATCACTTGAAGTTCAACATAATTTGCGATATGATCCGCTCCTCCAACATTTGGGTTCAAACCTGCTGCTAGCATCTCAGCGAGCATTGTAAAAGGGGTACCAGTTCCAATCACCCAACCCCAAAATCTTGGATGAATATTTCCTGTAGGATATGGCTGAATGTATTTTACGAAATCATGATAGGTTTCCCCAGCTCCTTCGGGCTTCTCTGGTATTGGTTTGTTGAAAAACTCTTTAATTTCGTCGGGGATTGGTTGCCAGACCAGTCTATCACGAACGTGTTCTAAATAGTTCATCATATCCTCAACCATTTGGACTCCCAATTTCCTCAACTCATTCCAATCAATTGGATCAAGAGTTTCTTCTTTTGTTTCAGCATTACTAGTCTTAGTTTTCATTTAGAAGACTCTCTTCATTTTATTCAGAAAGAAAATTGGTAAAGGTGTTATACAATTATTATTTTCTTATTAACCAAGGTTCTTTTGTGTAATTATAAAGATGTTCTTACCAAATCCCAAGAAACAAAAAAAGATAAACTTACAAGTGAGGATTTTCAGATGGTTTAATCAACTATAATCATAGATATGTGGAGGTTGGATTCTTAGGATTCTTAGATACACACATAATTGGCCGCGGTGATGGCAGACTTCTTGCGAGACAATATTTAATGCGATGTTTCCCTTTGCTTTAAAACCTCCCCAGCAAGAATAGGTTATTTCTTTATCTAAATCTTCTTCAGTTAATTCATCTATAACATTCAAAAAATGCTCTTTCACCTTTTTTCCATACTCTACAATCTCTGTTGCAGATATGATATTTTCTGTGTCAAATGGAATGATATCATAGTCATCTTTAGTAAAATCCCCCTGTTTAATTGCTCCTGCGTTCACTAATATACACTGGTATACATGAATTCCTAATTCGGAAATTGTCATGGTATTTTCCGCTGGTTTGAAATGCAGTTTATCGTCTGGAACTAACAGAAGAGCTTTATCAAAAGGTTTTAGGTGATTTTCTATTACATGAACAAGACTTTGAGTAATATATTTGAGCTGGGACATTAATTTTCCTACCTTCAATAATATGAAAGTTTCGCAGGGATCTAATATTTATTTCTTTCAACCTGTGCAATAATGGAAGAAAGATAGGAAGAATAAGATTTTTGTTTTATTACTTTTTATACTTGGATTTTATTCCAAAAGCATCTCTGGACTATCTATCCATTAATACTTTTCTTCTCGAAGGTAGTTTGTGATATCATTCCATAGCTCAATTATTTTATCCTCTGTAGGTTGCTCTATTATTGAATTTAGTTTTCTTATTAACCCAAATGGTTTTTTTTCAAGAATTTCTAATTCTGTTATCGTCCATTTCAATCTAGGAGCCCACTGGTAATTTATATTATAAAGAAGTGATAAAAAAGCTGTTATTGCTTGAGTAGTGTGAATTCTCCCACAAAACATTGGTATTCCCATATGGTTCAAAAAGAAAATCTTTGAAGAAAGCTTCAAAGTCAAAGAACCTTAAGAAGCTCTTCTTCTGCGTTTATAGATGATTCTTGAACCTAAACTAACAACGACTCCGAGAGTCAAAATCAGGTCAAATCCAGGACTAGATTTTCTCATTTCGGGCGGTGTAATTTGTGTAACTAACAGCTGGGTCATCCGAATCTCTTGTATAAGTCGTGTCGCGTTGTATGTATAGGGGGGAATGGTAATATCCAGATAAGTGGCTGTAATATCTTTGATCAATACCTCAAGTGTTGCATTTCTATAGTTTGTGTCATTAAGGGTTCGTGTAACATCAAGATAAAGATATGATCTACTAGTTATTGTAAGAATTAGCATGGTAGTCCAGTGTCTGGTTCCATCCCAACTAGAATCAATTGTATCAAAGATTGCTAAACTGTTAAGATTTCCACCATGGATTTTCATCCCGTCAAGTGTAGCATTCATGACAGCGAGAGTGGATCCAGTGGTATAATTCCCATGAAGATTCACAGTAATGTTGTAGATTCTATACTTAGGTAGCGCTAATGGAATGCCATAGAGATGTTCTGCTGCTGAGATAACATCGTCATTGATGGCGAAGGACGCTGAAAAGCCGATTACATTCCTAGGGATGAAGTATCCTCCACCAATGGCGGGCCAATCGAAGCGAGCATAATGTTGGATGGTAGGGACATTAGTAGTGACTGTGAGCGTCGCTGTGAATGTATTAAGACTCTGAAAAGTACTATCTTCTGCAGAGAATGGCCGGATTATTAAAATAGGTGTTTCATAATCACGGGTCGGTAAGAAAGACTCTAGAAGAGTGTTATTCGAATCCCAGGCCAACCATTGATTAGATTCATTTCGATTGCCTAACCAATCGGCTCCAATGGGGTAATAGTCTTTTATCATCTCATTATATTTCCCAACCCAGGCATATTCATAATTGACTCTTTGATTGGGGAAAACTTGATCATCTGTGGTTATGTTGACAAAATTGATTCGATTCCTCACAAGAGGAATTTCAAAAGCATATATACTATTTTTATTTATTGAAACTGTGGAAGGTGAGTGTATCGGGATCTTCGTAAAGCGAATCTCGCTTCGCGACCAGTACCAATTAACTCGAATTGCGTAAGTCCCTGCGGGGAAGTAACGCCAATTATTTCCAATATCTCCTAACCAGTCTCCCACAAGGTTTCCATAATCTGGATCAAAGAAGTTATGATCTCCAGCATATCTCCATTCGTTCAGTTGAGGGCCAGAAACATACAACTCAAAATAACTATAGTAGGAATAGTTCACCGCTATCATGTGTGGTGTGTCTAATGTAAAATAGTAATAAGTATAGTATTCTAGCGTGATATCTTCGTTAAAAGATAATGGATGGGCTTCAATTTCCTCTACTTCTTCTTGAATGAACGTTTGAAAATAGATTGTATATTCTCCAGACGACCAACTTTGAGAGAAAAGAACTAGAGTGGCACTTTCGTTTTTCTTTGCACAGATGCGATATCCATTCTGATTAAGGCCAGAATTTGGCAGAACATCAATGTACTCTGCTACGAGCCAAATAGAGGGCTGGCCACTGGTGCAACTTGTTCGCTCAAAGCTTCTGTAATCAATAAAAATTTCATAATACAAGTCCTCCACCAGCTCCAGATTGAACATCCTAATGCTAAAGATCTCGTTATCAGGATAAATGATCTCATCATCTTGGATCAGCTGGTATTCACCCTGATCAATTTCTCCAGAATACGTACGATTCACTTGTATTGAGGGTAAATCTTTAGGGAGTTCCCATAAATGAGGAGTTAAAGTCACCAATGACCCTTGATCTAACCAGAGAGTGAAATTCAATGGAGTCACAGAATTATTTCTTGGAATAAAAGGATAGGTCATTTTCTTCTCAATGTAACCGATTGAGTGCCCTCCTAATGGGAAAGTATCTGAAAAAATGATTTGTCCGTCTGCGTCACAATCATAAATTTGAATATCTAGGAAGAAAGGTTCACTGGTATTAAGAAAACCAAAATATGTCGTGTATGCTTCGGCCATGAAGCTGAATGAATAGTCTATATGCAGACTAATTGCGACTGTGTGCGAGTATTCAAATATGGGATTAAATGTCGATTGAATCCTCACAGCACGTGGATAGGGTTCTGGACTAATGAATGGATGATAACCCACTCTGGTAGTATTGATTAATAAATTGTCATTAACTTTTTCATTTTTTTCTAAATTCACAGAAGAATATGACCACTGATTATAATTCGAGAAATATGTATATTCTCCGTTTTGTGTTCCTGAAATTCCTTTGTACATTATCTCAGATTCTCTGAAGTCAGTACCAGGGGGATTGATATAATAAAGCCAATCTTCATTTAAGCCAGCAGGGACAAAATGAGTTGTTTCCTTTTTCAATTCAATTACTGGAATTTGTGCAATTCCAGATGCTACAATTGAACTGATAACTACAATAGCAAGAAGAGAAGAAATTCCAAAATAATATTTTTTTGTCGGTGTCATTGGAGATCTTGGAGGATGTGGGAAAAACAGGTTTAAAAATTTAATTTAATTATGATATCTACCAAATTTTGGGGATTACTCGATAGGGCACTTTTTGCATATACTCTTGATAGCCCTCCAATTCTTTGACGAGAATCTTCTCTTCAAATAAAATTCGAGGGATAAAACAAATGAGAAATAACACTGCAGGGACTAATGCCACATATGATCCCAAAGCAAGTGGTAAGCTCAGTACAAACAGAACATTCCCGAGATACATTGGATGCCGGACAATAGCATATGGACCTGTTGAAACAAGTGTTTGCTTTTCTTGAATTTCAATAACCCGGGATAAATAAGCGTTTTCTTTTAGCACCAGCATAAAGACAATTAATGAGCAAACTAATGTTGAAAAGCCGAGGTATTTGATTAATGACGGTACGAAAGGAGATGTCCATTGGAATTGGCCAACATCCAGGTCAATGAGAATAAACATAGAAATGAAAAATATTCCTGCAATAACGAGGATTAACGTATCAAGACCGAAATCTGGTTTATAGTGTTGCCTAGATTTAAGTGCGGTGGGATTTTCCTTGAAAATCAGGAAGTGAAGAGCTATCGCATAAGTTAGGAGAATAATAAGAAAAGCCCAGGCTTCAGGCCATTCAAAAGTACCAGCTGGTAAAAACAACAGAATAGAGAAAATTGTGAAACCGATTACTAATCTAAGTGCCATTGATGCAATGAAACTGATTTCACCCATTGTAGGTGAAATTGACTTTACATATCATTTAAAGCTATGTTTGTAAAATAAGTTCTATTAATCAAATTGTCTTCTTTGTCATGAGAAATCTTATTAGAAATTACGATTGATCAAGAACTAAACTTGATTTTCTTTAAATGAATCTTCTTTTGTGTAATTTATAAAGCAGTAAGAAGAGATTTTTTGGAGCTAACCTTAAATGAAAGATATGGCTTTACAGCATTACTATCCTGATGATTGGAGTTACTGTTACGGTTGTGGTCGCTTAAACGATCAAGGGTTACATATCAAAAGCTATTGGATTAAAGAAACAGAAGAAAGCATTTGTCATTTCAAACCCAAACCATACCATATGGCTATTCCTGGTTTTGTTTATGGAGGATTGATTGCTTCACTAATCGATTGTCATGCTACTGGTTCTGCAGTGGCAGCTGGGTATGCAGCAGAGGGACGAGAACTGGGAACTAACCCACCCCTCAGATATGTAACTGCTTCGATCCATGTGGATTATTTGAAACCAACTCCAATTAATGCTATATTAGAGTTAAGAGGGAAGGTGAAGGAGGTTAAAGGACGAAAAGTCGTAGTTTTTGTCACTTTATCAGCCAATCAGGAGATATGTGCTCAAGGAGAGGTTGTAACCGTACAAATCCCAGAGTCAATGAAGAATTTCCAACAAAATAAATAGAATCGGGGTTCTCTCGAAGGATTTCTTTGGAGTAGTGAAAGCTTTGAACCCAGGCTACATTTCAGTAGACTCTTGAAATTCGTAAATTTTTCTGCATTACCATCCCTACCTCCTACGGAAAGGATACGTGTGAGCGTTATCTTTAATAAAACTAACACACGGTAAACAAATATGCATGAAATCACTTTTAAAGTAGAAATTCTTAGTTTAATAATAGAAGAGAGAAAAAAGCTTGAGGGAGTAATACAAAAATTATCACATGAACAACTAATTCAGCCAGGTGTCCATGGCGCATGGTCAATTAAAGACATTATCGTACATATAGCTGTATGGGAAGAAAGAGGTACTGAATGGATTAAGAGTTTTGCCAAAGGGATTAAACCTCATATCCCATTAGAAGGATATACTTGGAAAGATTACAGGAAATTAAATCAGCAAACATACGAAGAGAATCGAAATCGACCTTGGGAAGAGGTGCTAGCTTATTCTCAAGAGACTTATCGAAAATTAATTAATACAATTGAGGAATTCCCAGAGACAAATTTAGATTTATCGTTTTCATTTGAATCATTTCGGTTAAAAACAGTTAGTGGAAGAGATGTCATCCATTTCCGTTATTTACACTATCAATCTCATTTAGAGAAGATTTCTTTATGGATGAAATCCCAGCAACAGTAATACTTCTCTGAAGAACAACATTGAAAAAAGCTTTTACAGAGTATTCAGGGAAAAGTGAAATAATAAGTTCTTTCACCAGAAGATGATACAAATGGAAGAAATGATTTGGCATAAGAGTAAGAAATGGCCTAAAACGGTGAAAAAGACCCTAGAAGACAAGTATCCCAATGAACCCTTATTTATGATGCTTGATAAAACTGCGGCTAAAAGTGGATCTAATACTTATACAATCTTTGAAGGAATGCATTCTACTTTTGCTGAAGTTAAAGAAAATGCAGATCGGATAGCTAATTATTTAGTAAATAAGGGAATAACAAAAGGGGATCGCGTTGCAATCTTTTTACCGAACTTACCGCACTATCCCATTATTTTTTTCGGTATCTTAAAAGTAGGAGCCGTAGCAGTTACCTGTAATCCTATGTACAAAGCTTCGGAACTAAATTTTCAATTAAAGGATACAGGCGCTAGAATAATTTTTTGCATGGATGATGAGATTTTCACACCCGTAGCTTATAAGGCTGTAGAAGGTACTAAGATTGAGACTGTTGTTGTTTGTAGTGTAAAGCAGTATATACCCAAAAAGAAAGCTGTTCTTGGGGGATTATTTGCGAAAATCCCTAAAAGCCCTTATTATCGAGAAGACATTACAGATTATTTTGATGAAATTATTTCAACTACTGACCCAATCTCCCCTAAAGTCGAACTGAATCCCGAAGAAGATTTAGCACTTATCCTCTACACTGGTGGTACGACTGGTACTCCAAAGGGAGCGATGCTTTCTCACCACAATCTTTATTGCAACATTTTTCAGCACGATGAGTATGTCCAACTAATTACTGAGGAGTACATTGATGAACCACTGCGTTATAGGTATGGAGAAGAAGTATTAATAGGCGCACTTCCTTGGTATCACTCTTATGGGTTAACCCTCACAATGCTTGTTGCTGTTTATATTGCAAGTAAAGTTATCGTTATTCCTGATCCACGAGCTGGTGATCCCCCTCTAACTGTTGTCCTAAAAGCTATTCACGAATATAAGGGAACAGTTTTGCATGCTGTCCCAACCATGTATGCAGCGATTGCAAATCATCCTGAAGTGCATAAATATGATTTGAGTTCTTTAAATGCCTGTGGTTCTGGTGCTGCTCCCCTTCCACCTGAGGTTGCGAAGAAGTTTGAAGAAGTAACAGGAGCGATTGTCTTTGAAGGATATGGACTGACCGAAACTTCTCCTCAAACACATGCTAATCCTACGAATAAGGATACTCGAAAGTTTGGTACAGTGGGTTTACCCATTCCAGATACTTTCGTTAAAATTGTGGACTTAGATACTGGTATGAAAGAAATGCCAATTGGCGAAGATGGGGAGATCGCACTTGCAGGACCACAAATCTTCAAAGGATATTGGAATAGACCAGAGCAAACAGAAGCAGTATTTCGCGAAATAGAAGGAAAGAAATTCTTTTTAACTGGTGATATTGGCCACTTGGACGAAGAGGGATTCACTGTCATTACAGATCGAAAAAAAGACATGATTAATGTCTCTGGTCTGAAAGCATACCCCCGGGAAATTGAAGATAAATTGTATGAAAACCCTAAAGTCCAACTTGCAGCTGTTATAGGATTACCTCGGGTGGATGACCCAAGTAATGAGTACGTAAAGGCGTACATTGTCTTGAAAGAGGGGGTCACTGCAACAGAAAAAGAATTCATAGAATGGTGTAGAGATCGTATGGCGGGATATAAACGACCCAAAGCTGTTGAATTCCGTGATGAACTGCCATTGAGTCAAGTTGGTAAAATTCTGAGACGCGTTTTACGCAAAGAGGAGATAAAGCAATAACCAATAATCAATAATGAATAATAAAAGTATCTGGGGTTTTAACTAGCTATTAAGTCTAGGTCGGTATTCTTTTTAGGATTATTGCCTTAATCAGAATAAATAAACTTGCATAACTATAGAAAATATATTACTTGACTTCTGCTTAAATCATATCAGAAGTCAATTTCTTTGAAAAATTGTTCTTGAGTGTGACCAACGATTAAAAATCTTTGTAAATCAGTTCTTGCATCCCTTAATTATTCTTCTGATGCTAAAAAATGGTTTCAGGGGAAAGGAGAGCGCTTTATCAAGAAGCTGGGGGTGTTAGAGGGTCAATCAATTCTTGATTTTGGGTGTCGCATCGGTCATTATGTCATACCTACTGCTATCGTTGTTGGACCAGCTGGACGGGTTTATGCTCTTGATAAAGACCATTCTTCTATCGATTTTTTGTTAAAAAACGTGAAAACACTTGATTTAGACCAGCGTATCATTCCAATTAAAACTGAGGGAGAGTTGGATCTGCCTCTTGATGATGCCAGTATTGATGGTATATTTTTGTATGATATTATCCATATAATTTTAAGGATTGATGGAACTCTTACCCCTCTTCAATCATTACTAGCAGAATTCTTTCGTGTCCTTAAGTCTGGAGGACTGTTATCTATTTCAGTCAGTCATCTTAATAAAATCAAATATTCAAAACAAGAAATTTTGAATGAAATAAGAAAATCCTACACTTTCCGAAATACAATTCGGACAGATATTATGCACTGGGATTGGTTACGAGAAGGAGAGGTGGATAATTTCATCAAGTAATCAATGTCTTTATCTGTCATGTTCCCCCTTCAGTAAGCATGTTTTGGAGGACTGATGAAAGATTGGAAGCATATTCAACAATGGAATTCCTTCCCTCTGGGCTTAAATACAAGACTGTTGTGGGTTTAAGATCAATGAACTTCTTTTTAACCTCAACAAATCCTTTACTCTGGAGTTTCTTGAGATGAGACGACAAATTTCCACTAGTTAATCCAAGTGCTTTTTGTATTATAGTGAAAGGAGCCCTCCCCCTTGGTAGCAGAAACATAAGAATAGAAAGTCGTGTGGGATTATGGAGATCTACATCTAATTCCATTACAGTTTGGATATCATCCTTCTGAGGATCTGCAGCGTTCAACTGGATCGTGAGGTTTTGTATACAACTCCTTTTATGTTTTTGGAATCTCTTGCAAAGTTCTTCAAATTCCCATTTAAAAAGGAGGTACTCAATGCTTGGTCATTCAGGAATATCGATTTTCTCAATATAGATGTCAATTTGCCTTCGATTCCAATAAGCAACGAAACTAAAACTGCTTCCGAAGGTACAACCGAAAATTAAGCCTGCATAAAGGAAAAACTCAGGATCAATAAGATTCCCAAGCAACATGACAATTGCTGCAGAAAATGATACGATGGGAGTTACGAAAGAAGCCATTTTATTTAGAATCTCTTCATTTTTTGAATAATATTTTCTATCTTCTACTATTGACGTGAATCCACTAATTAGGGCAATTATTGGGAAGATTAGGTAATGCATTTCAGTCATATTGAAGAAAAATATAGCCACTCCCATTATAACAAAACTCCCAATTAAAAATAGATTATTACTCTCCGTTCCCTTATCTTGAGTTTGTCGGCTATAGATGTCAATGAGGTGCCGATTAGAAAAATTTTGGATTATTAAGCCTGAAACTATCGCTAGAATCCAAGGAGTAATACTTGCAAGCCCAAAGAAATGCAAACTGGAAAACACGCCATCTAAAATCCCTGCACCTATCAACAGCAGTCCCCAGATTAAACGAGAGACACTATCCCTTTGAATAATGAATGTTTTTTCAAACGATTCTATTCGGTTCATATAATAGAGTAATTGCTTGATTTCTGTAGAGGAAATTGGACTATCTTCCATAGGTGCACTTTTTCTTTGATTGCTTATATATGGGTTACTAACTTTGAATCACAAACTGGCTTGTTATTCAAACTTCTTGGCATTACGGCTGGTATTGACATTTTATAAGGAGAGAAAAAATAGTACTAATCAGATGAAACAATTAGAAACAACAAAATGAAAAATGGAAATGAAACAAATGTCATTATCAGAAGTAATTATCAAAACAAACGGGCTTGGTAAAACCTTCAATGGTGTCCAAGCCCTAAAACCATTAAATCTTAAGGTACGAAAAAATTCAATTTTTGGGTTTCTTGGTCCGAATGGTGCAGGAAAGACCACCACGATGAAATTATTGCTTGGACTTATCAGACCAACCCATGGAAGTGGGACTATTTTTGGCCATGATATTGTACAAGATAATATAAATATTCGAGCTCGTATTGGTTACTTACCACAAGATCTTAACATTAAAACCCTTGAACATTTGTCTGCACGCGAATTACTCCGTTTTGCAGCCAAATTCTATTATAAGGGTCCTAAAAAGATGATTGAAGATCGAGTACAAGAAATGCTTGATCTAGTAGGTCTATCGGAGAAAGCTGATCGGCCAATTGCAGGTTTTTCTGGTGGAGAAGTTCAACGTTTGGGGATCGCTCAAGCTCAAATCAATTACCCTGATTTGCTAATATTAGATGAACCAGCTGCTTCTCTTGACCCGATTGGCCGTCGTGATGTGCTTGAAGTTATGGAAAGGCTTCGTAAGTATACGACTATTTTCTATAGCACCCATATTCTCGACGATGTACAGAAAGTTAGTGATAGTGTTGCTATTCTCAATAAAGGGGAACTGATTGCTCAAGGATCTATTGAGGAGTTATTAGCTGGAAGTGAGGGGTTAATCTATAACGTTAAAATCAGAGGTGACACTGTAAAAGCTTACGATCACATTTCTGGCGAACCTTGGATAAAAGACATCAATATTCTTGAAAAAAATGGCTATACAACTTGGCAGGTAGGAGTAACCGATGCTTCTCTTGCTGAACAAAATTTACTCAGACTCTTACTTAAAGATGAGCAGTTAAGAGTCGTTGAATTTCGACAAAAGAGCTTTGAACTTGAAGATGTTTTCCTGAACTTAGTAGAAGGTTAAGAAAATGGTAACAAACTCAGAATTTAATTTAAGAACAGTAAAAGGGTGGAGAACTGGTTTAAATAA
>JBHLPQ010000156.1:0-8842 GCA_048939265.1 Promethearchaeota archaeon | reverse complement strand
AACGATTAATAGATTTGTCGTGTACTTCTTCAACGACCCTTTTACTTGCACCTTTTGATGGTGAACTACCATATGACCATCAGAAATAAAATACTCTGTGGAGATTGTATTGAAAAAATGAGGGATTTCCCTTCTGAGATAATCGATCTAGCTTTTGCAGATCCCCCCTATAATTTAAAGAAGGATTATGGTGTATATGTTGATTCGAATTCTCCTTATGTTTACTTGGAATGGACTGAGAAATGGTTATCTGAAATAATTCGATTATTAAAACCAGACGGGTCATTTTATCTTTTAAATCTTCCAAAATGGGCTATTCATCATGCAGTATTCTTAGATCGGTTTTTGTACCGTCAAAACACAATTGCTTGGGATGCTTTATCAACTCCACGAGGAAAAATAATGCCAGCTCACTATTCCCTCCTTTATTACACGAAATCAAGGTTGGAGTATACATACAACCAATTAACGTCTAAACATAACTGGACTCATTGTGCTCGAGAGAAATGTATTGAAGAACGAAAGACTTCTTCTTTAAGTGAGGAATCGCTCTCTGATATTTGGACCAATATTTACCGAGTTAAACACCGAGGTAAGAGACATGTGCAACACCCAACCCAACTTCCTTTAACATTTATGGAGCGAATAATTTTAACATCTTCTAATGAAGGGGATCTTATTTTTGATCCATTTTTAGGAGTTGGAACTACAGCTATTGTTGCTAAATTATTGGGGAGGGATTACTCTGGAATTGAGATTAATCCTGATTATGTTCAAGAGTCTTTGAAGAATCTAAAAAATGTAGCTTCATTTCGTTCCCGTCTTGAGTATCAAGATCAACAACGATTATCTATTCTGGATAATTTTCTTTAATTATTGAGATAATATTTGGATTCTAATATATTATTGGGATCACATGTGAAATCACTAAAGAAAAAAGAATCTAAGGGTATTTTTTACACACCTCCTATATTAGCTCAATTTGTCGTTTGGGCTGCTTTTCAACACTTTTTACAGCAGCGCCTACCTATTAACCAATGGTTGAAAATCTTTAGGAAGAATTTCGTAGTAGGATTTTTCAAGAAGCCTTTATCTCATTCATCACGAATACTAATCCATGAACAACTAAAAGACATTAAAGTCTTAGATTTAGGAGTTGGAAATGGGGCATTTCTTGTAGCTGCAGGTAAATTTCTCGAGATGATTCACCCTTCTTTGGATTTAGTAGAACAGATAGATTTAAAGCTAGACATTTTTCAAAAGAATTTATATGGAGTAGATAATAATCCACAAGCAATTCTAGAGTGTAAAAGGAATCTCCTGACATGGATTTATGGTGATAGTATTAATCGGGAATTGAAGGTAGTACAAGATACATCAAATGACAAGATCCGACTTGGAAATGTTCTCCTTGGAAATACAGTGTCGAATATCCAAGATTTAGAGTTACTAAACAAGGAGAAGAAGAGAGTTTTTAACTGGGATCAAGAGTTTCCTACCATTTTTAATGGAAGTGGATCTGGATTTGATTTAATTCTCTGCAATCCCCCCTATGTGACAAAAGATATTTCACCTGAGGATAACCGTCTTTATCGAAGGTTATATCGGAAGCATTTATTCGTGAACCGTTTTAATCTTTATCATCTTTTCTTTGCACGAGTATTTGATCTTTTAGCTGTAACGGGAACAACAGTTTTTTTAACTTCTAACTCTGTGTTAACTGATGTATATAGTCAAAGAGTCAGGAATTATTTGAATACTCACTTTTTCATTGAAAAAATAATTGATTTTGTCAGCCGAACTCAAATTTTTCCCAAGATCCTCCAAGGAACATGTATCTTAGTCATGGGTAAAAGAAATGGGATTAAAAACCACAAAACACAAATTGTACGAGTATTTGATATGAATTCTTTAATTGAAAATGATTTCATGGTTGAATATATCCCTACAACAGAATTATTCCAGTTAAGGAAAATTATCCCTTCACCTTATCTGAGAACCTTTGAGATTTTACATCATTTACAAAGGAATTCTAATCAAATTAAAGATATATATAGAATTCAAAGTGGAGAAATTAGACCAGCTGATAAAAAGATTAGACCCTATTATTTCAAAGAAATACCTGAAAATCTCAAGAATTCGGACTTAGAGATCGTAGTAAATGGAAAGAATGTTTCTCCCTACTTAATTAACTTAAAAGAAAATCGTCATAAACCTAGATGGTACAAAAAGACAGAGCGGATCAAAGATTGTATTTTTAGAGAAAATCATGCCCTAATTCCTCGTATTGTATTCCAGAGGATTACTGCGAGAGAACAACTTCGACGAATTATTGCTGGAAAGATAGATAAAGAAGATTTAATACCCAACAAGCGAATTTGGGTTGAGAATAATGTTAATTATATACTTCTCACCCCAGAGTTTCCATCTGATTGGTTGATATCTGCTGAAGCATTATTAGGGATTTTTAACTCCTTGTTAATTAATTGGTATATGCACCAAATTAATTTAACAGCTGCAGTTCCACCATCGGATCTGGGGAGCTTCCCTCTTCCTCAAAAAAATTCAGAAAATTACGAACTATTGCTAACTCTTGATAAGAAGGTGGTACTCATCAAAAAACATCTTCAAACATGCTCATCATCCTCTGAAATATTAAACCAATTATGTCCCATATGTACATCGTCTGGAAAATTTAATGAACTTCAATTAGAAATTGATAACTTAGTTTTCCAATTATATGAAATTCCTAATGCTTACAGAATAGAAATAATGAAACAATTAACTAAGCATCACCAATATTTCAACCATCATTAGTCACTAATAATCAAGAATAAGTAAAGTCTTTTTAGATTGCAAGACGATAAACAACTAGATACTCACTCTAATACAAAAAGAAAGATCAAAGGAAAATCTCTCCATGAACGCTGAACAACGAAGGTTATATCTTAATAATTGGGCGATTTTCACTTCCTCAGAAAAGGCAGAAAATGAAGTGAACTGGCATTTTGGTGATATTAATCAATTAAAACTCGAACAAACACTAGATTTTGTAAAATCGGTCTCTTACCTTGGAGCAGAACTTTGGGGCCAAGGCATCGGAATTGTACGGTTAAGATATCCGCGGCCACACCCAAGTCAGGCTCGAGAAATTATGATTGTGAACTTATCAAGTGAGATGAAAAGCTTTAATATTGTGATCTCAGACCCTTTGGTCACTACAAGATTGATGAGCCGAATAGACGTAGAATCCGCACCCTGGGATGAAATGAGAAGTATTCTTGCTGGAGGTGCCTCTGTTATCTACTCTCAATTATATTCCCAAGAAGGTGCTTTAGATAGAAGTGTTGTAGATGCACTATTCCAAGAAGCTGTTAATGCAGTAACCTACAATGAATATGTTACGGTTGGAAATGGCGAATGTTCTTTCTCTGCATTAAGTTTTGAAGAATTATTATTTTTTCATGCCCTATTGCGGGAATTAATTGAATCATATTACTCAACAATGATTCCTAGTAGCCCATGGGGAGTTATTCACTCAACTGATGGTGTTCCAGTTCATTTAGAATATAATCCCCCAATTGATGCTGCTTTGATCAGTGCCTTCTCTTCTGTCATCGTAAAATATTGTCAACTACTTTTTGAGGCTTATCCCGCTCGTCTCGTCTTTGGAGTTCAATCTATGCAAGGAATGGACTTTATTTCGACAGAAAATAACGTTTTTGTTGTTAATAACCCAAGAAAATTATTAAGTTTACAGAAATTTCAAAGAGAGTGGAATAAAACCCAAAAGATCGTCCCCGAGGTGATCCATGATCTTGTTCCAGCTATGAAGGATTATTTCATTGATCTCTCGATACAAGGACAACGTGAAAAACTAAAAAACTTGGAATTTCACCGTGTAATTAATTATTTCACACGAATAGGTATTAAACGGGCAAGAGCTTACAGATTACCTAAATAGCCTATTGATGTATTTTTCAAATTGCTTCTTGGAAAATGTATTTTATCATCCCTGATAGCCTTTAAGGACATCTGCGCCTCCATTAGGGTAACTATCGCAGATAGGAGTAGAAGAAGACTTTTTTAAAAGCTATATTGGACAAGGAAGGTGAATTGAGCTAACCTGCGATGTTAAACCTGTGTGAACTCCTCCTACCTTGTAATATTTAACCTTCGATATAATTTAACAGATTAATGACAATTATTAAGAGGCCGACTAACAAGACGCCTATCCACGCTAATAGCTTTATAACATTATCAGCCAGACCAACAGGCAGATATGGAGTTAAGAGAGGAATATTTTTAACTGCTATCAATATCATTGCAACAGCTAAGAAAATTACAGCTCCCAAAATAACTATTCTAGATAATTCATAAAACGCGCTATCTATTCCCAGCGTCCCAGGCATTACAAACATAATAACTGCTAATAAGATAATATATAGGATAGATTCTTTTTCTTCCATTGTGTGAACCTCGTATGATTTTAGGGTGAATGTAAAATACTTTTAAGAGATTTTTCTTAAGACTGTGGTAAATTGAATGAAGATATTTTCATTATATTAGGTTTCTGTAGTCTCAAATCGTCCAAATGGTCGTCTTAGTGTCATACTGGAGGATGCAGCAAAAACAAACATTTTATTTCGGTAATTTGTATTTACGAGCTCGTTGAATGCCCATATGAGTCATTAAATTAATGATTTGGTGAAATTTTAATTTTTTAATACTCTCTTCTCGTTCCTGGAGAATAAGTTCAGTGAAGTAATTTTTCATTGCTGGAGTAAGGTCTGTTGTGACGTCAGAGGGGATTTTTTTCCATTTTCGCTGAAATTTTTGTAAACGGAACAATTTTCTGGGATTATTAATAATGAAAAGGTTTTTCTCTGTTGCAATAAAATCCATTGCTGATTGTTGAGCCATACCAAAGATTAATCTTGCAGGAAAGGCTTCAAACAAGAATCGTGCGTAATTAGTGATAACAGAGGAAAAAGAGCTTATGAGGGCTGAGTCTACTGGAGGATCGTAAGTTAGATAAAGATCTGCACCTGATAACGAGCTAATGATTCCCCAAGGCTGGCCAGGAAACATTACTGAATAATAAGATTCAAAAACATCTTTAAGGAGGGCATGGAAGAACAGGAGTTCTTCAAGGCTTAAAGCTGAGAAGGAACATGCACCTTCTCCTACATAAACATCCTCTTTATAGGTTACCGCACTGACAGCTTCCTGGAATAAGGAATCGACGATGCTATTGTCAAGAATTTCTTCTTGGGAGTAGAATTGTGAATAAATAACACTGGCTCCTCCAGCGAGAATACTACGCATGTCATCAAATGGTGGTTTGGGGTCAAAATTGGATTCTATTCTACTCATTAACCTGGTTGTGACAAGAGGATCGGAAATTACTATGTTAAATTTATCCATTAGAGAAACAACCATGATTTCTCTTGCCTGGGTTGGATGTGGACGTGGATAACGCAGGCGAATCACCCCAATTACCTGTCCGAGAATTTCTGCTCCTAGTTTTCCTAGGGCGTTAACGAAGTAAAGTGTCTGCACTAACCGGTCGTTATCAATATCCCCAAAATGCCATATCACCTCGTTATCTGCACTCAGAATAGCCCAATTGTTTAGATATAGTCTTCGAGAAGTGTCATTCAAGTTCTGTGAATCCATTCTAGTTGTTTTGTTCTCAAGCAGAAATTCTTCAAAGATGCATCTAAAAAAGCTTTGTATTATGATCGTTTGTTTTTATATTCATGAAATTCATAATACTCCTTCAAATTGGAATAGAGATATCAGCAATAAGGGGATGTGTACAGTCCAGAAGCTCATCAACAGAAATTTCAAGAAGTTTTGAAGAAGCTCCTCCACCTCCGTATAATTTGGATGATTTTGAAACTTCAACGACAAGTTCGTCTATAATTATAGGCAAATTCGTGCTAATAGGGGGAACATCTCCCACATTGTACCCAGTTTCTTTCTCAACTTGCATAGGAGATGCTAGCTTTAAATCTTTCACGTTTAATAATTTTTTGATCTTTTTTGTTTTAATTTTTCGATTTCCTTGAAGAATGACTAGGTAGAATTCAGTTGTATTGGTTACTATAACTATGGATTTGATTATTTCCTCTTTTTTGCAGCCTAATGCTTTTACGCTTTCTTCCACAGTTTTTGTTGAAGTTCTGAGAGAAATGATTCTAGCTTTCAGTTTGTTGTTTTTAATGTATTCTTCGAGTTGCAAAGATAAACCTCAGGAATTTTAACGTATCAATCCACCAATAGCCGTAATATTGATCCCTCTCTCTTCTTCTAATCTATCTAAGAAGGGATTGATTCCAATAGAATCAGAAGCTAAATGTCCTGTGACGACTAGTTGCCCGTAATTTTGTTTTAATATTCGAAAAAGCTCTGGTGGTGCGATATGAATGTAAATCACTGTATCGACACCATGTCGATAGTAACAATCTGCGATATCAAATCCCCCATTGGTGAATGCTCCATGACTAAATATCCAGTTCCCCAATGAATCACTTGTGTTTCCTTTTGCGACTTCTATCTTAGTTTTAGCTTTCCGAAATTCTGAAAAAGAAGATTCTAGATGAGATTTAACTTCAGATAAACTTGGATTCATTTTTTCCTCTTCCAGTTTTTCGATTGATTCTGTTATTAGCCTTCTTCCAAGTTCATCCGAGGGGCAATGAATGTTTAAAAATGGGATATCTATTAATCGGGCGAACGAGGTAACCGCATCATAATTCCTAGCATGTGACCCGAATTTAAATCCCAGCATTTTTTTATCAATTACATTCTGAGCTGTCTCAGTTGGGATATTCTTTGATATTAACTGCTCAAGATGTTTTTGAAAGACTAGATAATGGTCGATTAAACCAACGGGGTGGTGGGCAATAACACAGTCAAAACTATGCTCTTTAGCATAAATGAGTTCAGCAACTCCTATATCGATTCCATAAAGAATGTTACTGATATTTTCTCCAGAAACATATACCGCGGAATCAGCTGGTAATTCATTCATGCCCACCAGATCAAGCGCAACTTTTATAATGTCATTTGTATGCATTTTTCCAACCTCAAATGCATTTTCATAAAGAGATAATCTTATTTAAATCTAAGTGTGGGATTTAATATTAATCGAATAGTTTTTTCCAAAGATTGGGAAGTTTCTCACTATGAACATAGAAGCTATTTGGTTCAAAAGTTACCCAAAAAATGTCCCTAAAACCTTGGATTATCCATTGAAAAGTTTAGCAGATGTATTGGTTGAACATGCTCAGGAATTTCCAGATAATCCAGCATTATTACTTGCAGGGAAACAATTTCGCACTACAAGGATTACATATGGCCAACTTGACAAATTGTCCACTAAATTTGCTAAAAATCTTAATAAACTCGGTGTTCGAAAGAGTGATCGAGTTGCCCTTTTTTTACCCAATTTTCCAGAATTTGTTATCGCATTCTATGGAATACAGAAATTAGGAGCGATTGTTACCCCGTTAAACATAATGTTTTCTCAGAAAGAATTGGAGTACCATATTAGGGATTCTGGATCCAAAGCAATAGTAACAATTGATGTAAAGAGTGGAGAACAGGCGTTCCTAGATCTGGCCCGTACTGCCGCTCAGAATATCGACCACCTTGCATTTATAATTGTAGCTTCCATTAAACCGTACATTGGAAAGGTGAAGGGGTTCCTTGGAGGATTATTAGGCAAAATAGTAAAATTAACCCCTGATGATATTCCATTCGAAAGAATGATTGAAGAAAATGAGAGTATTTCTTTTTCGGAACCAAAAATCGACCCTAAAAACGATGTTGCCATGATTCCTTATACTGGAGGGACTACAGGGTTGCCTAAAGGAGTTATGCTGACTCATTGGAACTTAATCACGAATTGTTATGCTGGACATCATTGGATGATCCCCATTTACGATGGTTTGCCAAAAAAGGGAACACATCGCTTCCTTGCTGCATTACCTCTCTTTCATCTGTTTGGCGGAACATTAGCTATGATTCTCCCTATTTTTTTGGCAGATGAAATAATTTTAATGCCAAATCCTAGAGAAAGGAATTTTACGGAAATATTAGAACTAATAGACACTTATAAACCGAATTTTCTCCCATTTGTTCCTACTGGGTTCATTGCTTTACTTAATCATTCTCAATTTAAGAATTATGACTTGAAATCGATTGATTTTTGCCTAACAGGAGCTGCTCCCCTACCTGTTGAGGTGATGAAACAATTTGAGGAGGCAAGTGGATCAACCCTCTTAGAGGGATGGGGATTAACAGAAACATCACCAATTGCTAGTGCAAATACACCAATAAATAGGAAAATCGGTTCTGTGGGAATTCCTTTCATTGACACAAGTGTAAAAGTTTTTGATTTAGATGACAAAAATAAGGAGGTAGAAATAGGAGAAAACGGAGAACTTGGTATAAAAGGCCCTCAAGTGATGAAAGGATATTGGAAGAAACTGGAAGAAACTCGTAATGTCATGAATAACCATGGATACTTCATGACTGGTGATATTGGTCATATGGACAATGATGGGTTCATTTTTATAGAGGATCGCAAGAAAGATATGATAATTGCTTCTGGGTACAAAGTTTTTCCACGAGAAGTAGAAGAATATTTCTTTGAACATCCAGAGATTGAGAATGTTGCGATTGTAGGAATTCCTGATGAATATCGTGGAGAAAGGCCCAAAGCTTTCATTGTCTTAAAACAGGGGGCAACCACCACTGAAAATGAACTTATGGAGTACGCACAGAAAGGTCTATCAAAGTATAAAGTACCTAAAGAGATTGAAATTCGAGA
>JBHLPQ010000314.1:0-2986 GCA_048939265.1 Promethearchaeota archaeon | reverse complement strand
AATACTGTTGTCCCTTTGTCACAATCTACTTCAAAGCTATCCCAATATGGTTCCAAATCAATTGCTGGATTGAACCTCTTTATCTTGAAGGTTATTTTTTGAGTTTCTTTTGTTTCACTCATCTGTTTCACCTCAATATGTTCGTTCCTTTGGCTCCCATTTTGTTATAATGACATCCAAATAGCTCAACTTTGGCTCTCCATCCACATAGTTGGCTAATGTATGCTTCAAAAAGTTCTCATCATCTCTCTTGAGATGATCGAGACGCCAGTGACATCCTCGACATTCTGTTCGTTTCAGTGCACCTAAACACATTACTTCAGCAACATCAAGCATGCCTTCAATAGCAAGTACCCACTCTAGTTCTCTGTTATATTGTCTGACCTTTGATTTTAGATAAGCACCTTCTTTGAAGCGCTTTTTAAGTTCCCTAATCTTATTAAGAGCTTCTGTAAGGGGACCTTCTTCACGATAAACAAAAACCTTCGTCATCATTGTGGCTCTCATTTCTTCCATAATTGAGAAGGGGTCATTCTTAGGCTCACTATTAAACCATCGATCAATTTTTGATTCTTGTTTTTGCAATTCTGAAAAAAGGACATTTGCATCAGATGAGGACGTGATCCCTTTTGTGTATTTAGCTGCCTCTAATCCAGCAATTTTTCCCATAACAGCACATTCCAGAAGAGAATTCCCACCTAAACGATTAGCGCCGTGGACTGAAACACAAGAACATTCACCACAAGCAAAAAAGCCCTCTAATTCTTTACTGGAACAGTTCTCATCTACATGAATGCCTCCCATCATATAATGAAAACCAGGTTGAACAGGAATAGGATCTTTGATCATATCCTGATTAGTAAATATCATCGCAAGCTCACGTATCTGAGGAAGCCGCTCAAGAATTTGTTCTGCTGGCAAATGAGTCAAATCAAGATGGACATAACCATTTTCTTTTGTACCAAATCCTCGTCCTTCAAGAACTTCTTGATAAATTGAGCGAGAGACAATATCTCTTGGAGCAAGTTCCATTTTCTCTGGAGCGTATTTTTCCATGAAGCGTTCACCCTGATTATTTCGTAAGTAACCACCTTCACCTCGTGCTGCCTCGGAAATTAAGACATTATTCCCATATAGTGTTGTTGGGTGAAATTGAATAAATTCCATATCCTTGAGAGCGACACCAGCCCAATAAGCTATCGCCATACCAAAAGCGTTACAGCTAAGAGCATTTGATGTTGCTCCATAAATCTGTCCTGCGCCACCAGTGGCGAAAACAACTGCATCACATTGCCACATCTCAAGATCCCCTGTTCTAAAGTTATAAACAATGAGTCCTTGGACTTTTTTGTCTTTAACTGCTAATCGAGTAACAAGACGATCTTCATAAACAGGTACACCGAGTTTGACTGACCTTTCCCAAGCTACATGAAGTACAGAGTGACCAGTTCGATCTGCAGCAAAGCATGTTCTTGGGTATCCTGCTCCTCCAAACGGTCTTTGGCCAATTCTTCCGTCTTCAAACCTCGAAAATGGACAACCCCAATGTTCGAGTTCATAAACTGTTTCTTTAGCTAAACCTATCATTTTGATGACAGCTGATTGATCAGCCAGATAATCTGAGCCTTTTACTGTATCGAAAGCATGTCGCTCAACCGAATCATCCTTTGATTCTGGATTATTACGTAATGGTGCATTAATTCCTCCTTGAGCTGCAACAGAGTGGCTTCTTACAGGTTGGCATATTGAAATAACGGCCACATCAGCTCCATTCTCTCTAGCGGCTACTGCTGCGCGCATCCCTGCAAGGCCTGACCCCACAACGAGTATTGAATGTCTATTTATCTTCATTTTTATCACTCACCTGTTAGAATCACAATTTCTGGAACAATAAGAATGATCAATAAAGCTATAAACCAAGTGATAATCCCTAAAATAAGTAAAATCCAAAAGATTGTTTTTTGACTGCGAATTCCAATTCCTAAGTCAAATAGGATGACCCGAATACCGTTAAACCCATGATATACAAGAATCGCAATTAATCCAACATCAATCATATATCCGATAGAAATTATATTTTGGATGTTGATAGCAATATTCCCAAATTCTAGGGGAGTGATATCGGGAAAAATCGGCGAGTTCACCCAGTGAATAAGACTATTGTAGAATTGACCAGCATTTAAACCCCAAATTGAGTCTACAGCTAGTGTAAATATCATTCCAAAATGAAATATAACATAGAAAATGAGAAGAAGCCCTGTAATTCGTTGAAGTAACCAAGCCCACATTCCAATGCCGCGGGCAAAAGGATTAAACCATTGTAGAAAATTTGCAGCTTTACTTCTTGTATCTATATGTGAATCGTGTAATTCATCGTTTTCCATCATTAAAAACACCTTCATATACTTGCGACAGTAAGATTTAACCAAAGCGTGTAAGTGATAACTAAAAGCCCAATGATGATTAACAAGAAAGCAATTAGTTTTCGAAGTGTCTGGTTTGTCGTGAGATCTAAGATTACTGTTCGAAATCCATTTAACATGTGAAATACTAATACCGTTACCATACAGAAAGATATTACTAGGTACAACGGTAAACCTAAGAAAGTATATTGCATTTTCCATTGAACTGCTTCAAAGGAAGCAACACCGAATTCTCGTATATCAGATGGTAAAAGTGCCGTTAAGTAATGATTAACCAGCATATGGAATATAATGAAGAAGAATAAGAAAAATCCAGAAATCCGCTGGAGAACCCACCATAATGCACTCCTTGCCTGATGTTTAGGTACAAAACGCTTAATTTTACTTTCAGAAGAATAATCTATTCCCATATTTTACTCACATCACACAATTACATTGCGGTAGAATATCAATTCTTACGAATATCGTAAGTTACAGATTCTATGGAATATATTGGCAACCAGCTGAGAATATCTTATCATTTTTTTCATTGTTAACAAAAAAAGAGGCTATTTTTCAAACAC
>JBHLPQ010000024.1:0-27985 GCA_048939265.1 Promethearchaeota archaeon | reverse complement strand
ATCAAACCCAGATATAGATTGTAAAATGCCTTCATCTACAGAAACAACATATGTGACGTATTTTACCTCCTCACTTAATCGAGGCACATCTTTGAGCGCGCAAGTTACCTGAAACACTGGTATCAAATCAAAAGAATAATCGACATGCACCCATTCTGGAAAATCAGGCTGTCTAGTGGACCAGTGGACAAAAACGCGGGTAGGGGTGTCTGGATCTTCACCAGCACTTAGTCGTTTATTCACATCATCCAAAAATAATTTCGATTCTTCCTCTACAAAAGAAGTAATCGTATCATCAGAATGAATAGTGTCACTTGTCTGATGCTTTACTAATCCTGAGGCGTCGATGCTTGTTTTTAAGACGGAATCAACAACCACAGGACTAAAAAAAATCAATAAGGTTAAAATCAAGAGAAAATATTTCTTAAAAATCATTTTTATAAAACTCCAAAACTTCAACGAATGAACAAGAAATTTAGAAAGTCAATTTAATTTTAAAATTCATATATTAGGAAATATATGTTTTTAGTGAGTTACGTTTTTTTAAAACTTTTGAAATTTTAAATAACCCAGAATTTATGCATGTTTATGCAACGATTTATGTAAAATGTGTTGGTTGACCTACAAATGTTACTACAGATTACTCCTCTTCTGAATACTTCTCTTCTCTTTTATGTCAAAATTGTCTTTGAAATATGTGAAGGCGAGATTTTGCGGGTGCAAACACCTTTTTTGATAAATCTATTTCGTTGTTCTCTATTTCAGTAAGTAAATATTCGAAAGCAGAATGATGATGATCATCATCAATTGCTCGAAGATGAGAAAAAACACGATCACGAATAAAACGTACTAGATCTTTCATCCCAATCTGTCGTTTGCTCTCAATTATACATTGAAGATGGTTCCACTTCCTTCTAGATAGATAAATAATAAGTCCACGTCGAATAAGATCTCCTTGGTGAGAAGGACGAAAACCTGTTTCGCTTAGCTTGTCATAATAAATTTTAAATGGTAAGGTTTGACCATAATCGACATAGGCGGAGAGATTAACATAATAACCATTTTTAATTAGTAATGGTGTAATTATTTTAACAAACTGATAAGCATTCGATAGAAGATGTGTTACATGACAAGTAAGGATAATATCAAATTGATTGTCGGTAAATGGCAGTTTAAGACCATCAGCTACAATCAACTGGATTTTAGCAGCTGAAGACTTTGAAGACATTTTCTCTTGACATTTTTGAAGCATTTCTACCGAGATATCAATTCCAATTGTATTTGTTTTTAGCTTTTCAGCCAATGGAATTGCAATTCTACCAGTCCCAACCCCAACTTCAAGAATTTTCGAATTAGAATCTATCCTCATCTTGTCTTGCAAAAGATCAATAGTTTTTCTCATAAGATCGGCTGGAACGGCTCGTGAATAGTCATAGAACGGTGATGCCCAATCAAAACACTTAGTAGAACTACCCATCTTGATACCAAAACATCCGATCTAACTTCATTGGAAAGAATTCCCAGTTCACTACCAATATTACTAAGTATATATGGATAAATGTATTTCGACATTTTAGTTGAAATCCTTATTAGATTGTTCTCAATTTTTTAACATCAGACAAAGAGTTACCAAAATCTAACTTAAGAGCTGATTCTAAAATTAAAATTTGGAATTAATTCACATGAAGCTATACAACTCCTTAACCCGGAAGAAAGAGGAATTCATAACCATTGAGGAAAAAAAGGTTCGCTTTTACTCCTGCGGGCAGACAGTATACGAGGATGCCCATATCGGAAACGCAAGAACTTATTCTTACTGGGATTCTTTGGTCAAATATCTCCGTTGGAGAGGATATGACGTCTTTTGGGTGCAAAATTTTACTGATGTTGGTCATTTGACTGATGATGCAGACAGCGGTGAAGACAAGATCTTACGTACAGCTAAAGCTAAATCAGTTCAACCTATGGTTTTAGTGGAGAGGAAAATTAGACAATTTTTTGAAGATATGGATGCCTTGAATATTCAAAGGGCTGATATTTACCCTCGTGCAACAGCAGAAATTCCAGATATGATTGAATTTGTCAAGGATTTACTTGAAAAAGGGTATGCGTATGAGGTAAATGGCTCAATCTATTATGATGTGACGAAATTTCCATCCTATGGAGAGCTAAGCCCATCCACGTATTCTGAGGAATCAGCAGGTGCTCGTATCGCCGTTAACCCTGAAAAACGAAATGCTAGAGATTTCGCATTATGGATTCGAGCTCCTCCAGAACACCTTATGAAGTGGCCATCGCCATGGGGTCTTGGCTATCCTGGTTGGCATTTGGAGTGCAGTGTAATGTCCCAGAAATATCTTGGGACTACTCTAGATATTCATGGAGGAGGAATCGATCACCTCTATTTACACCATCCGAATGAGATTGCTCAATCTGAAGCACGCACAGGTGAAAAGTTTGTAAATTATTGGTTACATGCCGCGTTTCTCACCGTTGATGGCGAACGGATGGGAAAATCCAAAGGTAATTTCATCTTGGTACGTGATCTCCTTAACGAATATGATCCTATGCTTATCAGGCTTTTTTTGATTAATTCCCACTATCGAAAAGGTGTGGACTTCAATCGAGACGCACTTGAACAAACTCAAGTTCTTCTCGATCGGATTCGAACAACGATCGCTTCTATAAATAAAGCAACAGGTGGAGATAAAACTGATTTAACCACAGCTATTACTGAAGTCGAGAACGATTTTATTGCGGCTATGGATGATGATTTGAATACTGTTGGAGCACTCCAAGCTATCATGCAGTTTATCAAGAAAGTAAATGCGTCCCTAGATAATAAAAAGTCTCTCCTAGAAAAAGCTAGAGATGAAATTACTACATTAATCGGGATCCTAGGAATTTCTCTTGAAGATGATTCACAACAGGGAGCCGTTTCTGTTTCAGCCTTAGTAGATATGATGGTAAGTTTGAGGGATAAATTGCGTGAAGCTAAACAGTATGAATTCTCGGATCAGATTAGAGCGGATTTATTAGAGATGGGAATTCAACTTGAAGACAAACCTGAAGGTACAATCTGGAAAATAAAAAATTAAAATATCTCCTTTTGAATAAAGGAACCATTAATATGGCCATCACACTTATGTTGAATAAAAATTCTCTTTGGTTGTCATATCTTTTTGTAATAATTTTATTACTATCTTCTTGGCAATCAGGGTCGTTCTCAGTAAGTTCAGACATTCAACCTCAAATTAATACTTTTTCAAATAACAGTGAAACAGATAATATGATTTTAAGAACAGCGGAAGTTAAACCCACAGTTAATCAATTAGGAGAAGTATTCGGAGGATATATTCTGTTCCAATTTCGGGATATTGATAATCCACCCCCAGGCTTTCAAATAACTGATATGGGGGGAAAATTAATAGAAGAATTTCAGATAGAACAGAAGGATGGTTATGCCCAGCCAATCAATTCTACAACTTTCTTGTTAACTTTCGAGAATTCAACGTACTTATGGAATAGAGAAACAGACAGAAAAATGTCATTTGACTTCTTTAGCCATCATGATATCTCCTATAATCCGATAACCAACTCATTCATGACCCTAATAACAGATACGATAATAAATCCCAATGTGGTTATTCCTGGACAACAAATAATGGATAATTATGCTTTCGACTTTGATAACATACGTGAAATAGATATGAATAGTAATATTATATGGGAGCTAAAAAGTAGTTCATTTGTCCCCTTTGAAACGTGGGCTGGGGAATTAGCTAAAACAGGAAATATGGATGTAACGCATGCCAATAGTGTTTTCTGGGATATAGAAGAAGATATGATTTACATTAATTGTCGCAATTTGAATACATTTTATAAAATAGATCATAAAACGGGAGAAGTCCTATGGGGATTAGGAGAGTATGGAGATTTTACCCTATTTGATTCTTTCGGTCACCAACGGGAGAACTTGTTCTACCACGCGCATGCATTGAAGAAGGTTGATAATTACACCTTTATTCTTTTTGATAATGATTTTATGAATAAAACGGATGCAAATAATCATCGTTCACGTATCTTAGAAATTACAATCAATGAGACAACAATGATAGCTAACACCTCTTGGGTTTGGATTGGATCTGAAGAATATTATTCATCTTATTGGGGTGATGCTGATAGATTACCCAATGGAAATCGTTTTGGAGTTTTTGGATCGCAGACCCACCCTGAAACGGACATTGGACCAAGGTTTGTTGAAGTAAATGAGAGAGGTGAGGTAGTATGGGAAATGTACTATAAAGGAGGAAGATATGGGATTTATAGAGCTGAAAGATTCCAGCTAAACCCATTTCTCAGTCCTTTAGAGGATAAATTGGTTGCAGTAGGGGATCCATTAGAGTTATCATGGCAAATGTGGTACAATTTTCGAACAAAACTGAAGATGAAAGGTTCTTATACATTATACCGTGATAGTAATTCAATTTCTAAGGGAAATGTCGTGTTTGATAAGTTCTGGCGCCCAACGAATCTAACCTTTAACTTAGATTCACTTGCACAAGGGAAATATACCTTTAAATTGGAGGTTGCTGATGAAGGTGGGCATATAGCTGAAGATACTGTGATTGTTTATGTTGGTATCTCTCCCTCAGAGGAAACATCGAATCCTGTATTGATACCACCAGCAGCTTGGATCGTATTATTTTTAGCTTTGGTGAGTGTGAAGCGAAGAAAAAAGCGGAGCTAGCTAATTTTCGTGTTATTTATTGAATACCTGAGCTATTCGGTCCAGACATTCTTTTAAAATTGAAAGGGGACAAGCAATGTTGATCCGTTCAAATCCTTCCCCACCCTTTCCAAATTTGGATCCTGTATCTAACGCAAGCTTTGCCTCTTCAAGTATTTTCCTTTCCAATTCTTTATGATTGATTCCATACCCTCGGAAATCTAACCACACGAGATAGGTCCCTTCAGGCTCAATTACAGAGATTTCAGGAAGGTTGTCACTAATGTAGGATTTTAGGAAAGCTAGATTACGCTCAAGAATTTGGATAAGAGAGTCCAACCATTCTTCTCCCTTGTCATATGCTACTTGTAACGCTAGTGCACCGAAAGCATTAGGAATAGTTAAAGCATTAGCTTCCATCTGAACCTTAAAGGTTTCTCGAAGTTTTTTATTTGGAATTATAACATTAGAATGCTGAAAACCAGCAAGATTGAACGTTTTACTACCTGCAGTGCATGTAACAGAATGTTCTGCAAATTCTTCAGAAATAGAGGCAAAAACAACATGCTTATACTTTGGATAAATTAAATCACAATGAATTTCATCAGAAATTACAAGAATATCATTTTCTAGGCAGATTTTTCCCACTTGAGTCAATTCTTCTTTTGTCCAAACTCTTCCTACAGGGTTATGAGGACTACAGAGGATCAAAGCTTTTATGCGGGGATCTTTGGCTTTCTCTCTAAGATCCTCAAAATCCATTTTATAATATGCATTTTCCATCTTTAGCTGATTAGAAACAATTCTTCGGCCATTATTCTTAATAATTGACATAAAAGGATAGTAAACGGGTTCTTGAATAATTACCCTGTCACCTGGATTGGTAAACCTTTGAATTAAGTAAGTACAAGCTTGGACAATACCAGGAGAAAAAACAAGCCAATCCTCATGCAATGCTGTCCAGTTATGACGCCGTCGAAACCAACTTATAACAGATTTATTATATTTAACTGGATCAAGACCTGTATAACCGAATATTCCATGTTTTACTCTTTCTACGAGAGCATCAATGACAGCTTGAGGAGCTCGAAAATCCATATCTGCCACCCAGAGGGGTAACAAGTCTTCTTTTCCAAAAATTTCTTTCAAATAGAAAGGATCCCATTTAATAGAGCCAGTGTTTGACCGATCGATTACTTCATCGAATATACTCATATCTACCATTTTTACCTACCAATATATCCTTAACAATGCAAATTTACGCTCGAAGGTCGAGAGATTCTAATTTTTCTTGTGTTGGAATTCCTTCTCGATCCCATCCTCTCAAATCATAGTACTCTGCTTTAGCTTTCTCAAAATCCTCTAAATTAATTTTCTGGCCTTTAGGATCCCCTTCAGGTGCTTCTTCTTGATAAAAACGTGGCGGTAAAATATCATTGAAAGCAGTCATTCCCTCATGTGTATTGAACAGCCGGATAATGTTCCATATTCGCTCACCTGTCAGCAAGTAACTCTCTGGCGTGTATGAAAAACCTGTTGCTGTGTTAAGCATCTCTACCATTTCTGGAATTTCAAATGGTAAAAAATCACATAAAACTAAAGAGAAACATGCAGCCCTCTCATCTTGTGATTCCTTAACAAATTTAGGAACTCCCTTCATGCTGAATCGGGTTAATGTCCCAGCGAGTTCCGCTCCAGGCGTCCAGCAGCGTTGATGACACCCTCCACGATCTGAGGTGGAATAAGCTAATGCCATTCCAAAAGAACCTCGAGGCTCAACACCAGCTAGCTCCAAGTTCTTCACTTGAATCGCATAATCGGTACTCTGTTGACCAAGTGTTTTTGCAGCAGAAAATGATCCTCTAGCAAACAACTCTCCGATTCCTTTTCGGTTCGCAATTAACCGTAACAGCTCATGTTGGGCCTCTGCGTTACCAAACTTTAAATTCTGAACATCTTTTTGGTCTAAAATCCCTTTTTCACAACACTCCATAGCAAACGCAATTGTCCCCCCTGCGGTAATTGTATCCATTCCTAGATTATCACAGATTTGATTGGCTTTTGCTATTGCACCAAGGTCACCAATTCCACAACTTGCCCCTAAGAGAGCGCTCGTTTCATATTCTGGACCGTCAACCTCTAAACCTGCATATTTACCTTCATCGAATCGAGTTGTTTTACCACAAGCAATCAAACAACCATAACAGGCAGTATGACCGATTACAAACTCGTCACGCATCCTCTCCCCAGAGATTGCCTCCGCATGTTCGAACACGCCCGATTGGAAGTTTCTTGTTGGTAAAAAACCCGCGTCATTAGCCATTTTGACCCACATAACCGTTCCGATTTCATGACGCCGTTTGACTCCAGGATTCTCACGAACTTTTTTCCTAAATGCTCGAGTTAATTTCTTGAAGCTTTCTGGATCTACTGCTTGAATATTATGGTTACCCCACGTTACAACTGCCTTGAGATTTTTGGAACCCATCACGGCTCCCGCACCTCCTCTTCCAGCCATGTGTGTTCGATCAGTCATAATATTTGCATAGGTTACTAATTTTTCTCCTGCAGGGCCGATAGAACAAACTTCTGATTTTACATATTGTTTCTTTAAGGTCTTTTCAACTTCATATGTTCCTTTCCCCCAGAGATTATTGGCTGGGAGAAGATCTATCTGATCCGATGAGACCACTAGATAGCTTGGGGTTTCAGCTTTTCCTCGAATAATTATGTAATCAAATCCCGCTCTTTTCAGACGATGGCCAAATTTCCCTCCAATCTGGCTATCAAGATATATTCCTGTATGAGGTGATTTTGTTACAATACACCATCGTCCAGATGTTTGAACAGAAGTTCCAGATAAAGGACCAGTCATAAACAGTAATATATTTTTAGAGCTTAATGGATCTACCCTAGGTTTCAATGTATCATAAAGTATTTTGGCACCAAGACCTTTACCCCCAATAAATTGTTCTGTAAGGTTCGTATCAAGAGAGGATTCACTCATGTCCCCTGTAGAGAGATTAACGTCTAAATATTTGCCTGTATATCCCATTTCTGATCCCAATTACTGCTTACCTAGAGATCTTACGATGAATATCCAGGATATCTGTCAATAAAGCGTAGCCTGTAGCCTCACGCCCAGCCCCTGGCCCGACTATTGTTACATCACCAAGGTACTTCGTTGTATAAGTTAAGGCATTTATTGGACCAGAAACAGCTGCAAGAGGATGAGTTAACGGGATTTTCTCGGGTCTAACATATACCTCCACTGATCCGTCCTTCAATTCCGCCCCTGCTATGAGTTTCCAGCGTTTCCCCTCCTTTTTAGCTTCTTCAATGTCTTGAGTAGTAATTTTGGTAATTCCTTGACATGGTACCTGGTCTTTTGTAATATTCTCACCCATAACGACATTGGTTAAAATAACTATCTTTCCCAGGGCATCATACCCTTCAACATCAGCTGTAGGATCAGCTTCCGCATAACCAAGGTCCTGTGCTTGTTTTAATGCTACTTCATAGCTCAATCCTTTCTCCATCTCTGTCAGAATGTAATTTGTTGTCCCATTAACAATACCTGCTATCTTCGTTATCTTCGAACTCGCAAGATTATTTATTCCTAAATTAATAGCTGGAGTCCCACTTAAGACAGTTCCCTCAAATCTTAATTCAACACCATTTGTTTGTGCCATCGAGAGTAATTCTCGGGCGGCTAAAGCAATTGGCCCTTTATTGGTCATAACTACGTGTTTGTGACAACCAATTGCGGCTTTAATATGCGAAATAGCAGGTTCTCCAGTATTAATATCTGTCCAAGAGACCTCAACAATGAGATTAGCGTTCGTCTCAGTTATTGTTTGTAAACTATCCCAACCTTTAAGCCCTTCTGGATAGTCATCAATCTTTCCTGTCGATTTAACTAAATCTAAAAGCTTCTGAAGATCTAAACCATGTTCAACGTAAACTGAACCTTTCATCTTGTCAGCTATAGCCACAACTTCAAATTCAAAACCAAATTGGTCTTTCAATTCTGTTTTTTGTTCATAGAGTATTTCGGCAAGGCCTTGCCCAACTACTCCAAATCCAATAAATGCAATTCTAGTGATCATTTTTATCATCTTTTTTTAGAATGATTCTCTCATGTTTTCTATTGCCTCATTAATAATATCAATGGATGTTGCGTAAGAAAACCTAAGATATCCTTCCCCCGCATCCCCAAAAACTGTTCCTGGAAGACATGCCACTCCATTCTCCTCCAATAATGTGTCTGCTAATTCTTTAGACGTTTTTCCTGTACTTTTGATATTTGGAAAAACGTAGAATGCACCTTGAGGTTTTAGACAAGAAAAACCTGAAATACTATTCAAACCGTCAACAATAGCATCACGTCTTTTACGAAACGACTTCATATTACTTTTTAGCTCTTCTTGAGGTTCTCTCAAGGTCAGTGCTGCCACTCCCGCTTTTTGGATAAATGCATTTACACAGGAGACTGTCATTGAGATCAGGAGGCCCATCCGTTCAATAATTCTCTCTGGTCCTATTACGTATCCTAATCTCCAGCCAGTCATTGAATAAGCTTTAGAAAAACCATCTAGAATCACTGTTCTTTCTTTACATTCGTCTAGTGTTGAACAAGAGTAAAATTTCTCATCATAGGTCATTTTAGAATAGATTTCATCAGAAAGAATGTAAATATTATTTTCTTCGGCAAATTCACCGATCTGGAGGATTTCCTCCTTCTTCATGACTGAACCGGTTGGATTTTGTGGACTATTTAGAATTATAACACGAGTTTTTGGTGAAATATTCTCTTGCACATCTGTGGGGTTTAATCGAAACTCATTCTCCTCTTTGAGAGGAAGTGAGATATTTCCGGTATTTAGATAATGAACAACAGCTCTATAGGTGGGAAATCCAGGATTAGGATGGATCACTTCTTCTTTGAGAGGATTTTCACTTGCAGCACGAATCATGTAATATATTGCAGAGTTCCCTCCTGGTACGACAAGGATCTGATTTAAAGATGGACGAAATCCTCTTGTTAATTCTATTTCATTTTGAATAGCTTCTTTCAACTCTAGAATTCCTTGAGCTGAGACATATCCAGTGAAATTCTCGTCCAACGCTTGTTTTGCTGCATCTTTGACACATTCTGGGGTAGGAAAATCAGGTTGACCTATTTCAAAGTGCAGGATTTGCTTACCCTGACGCTCAAGGGCCTGAGCCCGTGAAAGGACGTCAAAAATCCCTGCCCCTGTACGTAAACCCTCATAATCAAGCATAGCATTTTCCACTCAACGATGATGAAGATTACGAGCAGCGATAAAAGAAAGACCATTCTTAGTGAGAATACGAGCAGTGGTGTTAATTGCAGTTTGTCTGTCTAGATAGTTAATTCGTAACGCATCCCAGTGATTCGCTTTTATTATTTCATCTTTTGCGCGGAAATAGTCTAAAATGTCCGATGGATGATCTCGCTTGCTATCTATTTCAACATCCCCACCTTCGTGTTTAGCGCTTATATTTTTAACTTTAGGTGCGAGTTCAACTAATTCTTGACGGCGATCATAAGGTTGTCTCACAATACTCTTTTGGGTTTCAATTACATGATGCTCCAAGCGCACAACGTCTTCAAAACCAAATTCATTCCTTACATACGCACTTAATTCGATCGTTTGATTATTTACTGAGTTAGAAAGATTAAACCCTATTAATGGGCTAGTACCATCCTCACGCGCAAACAATTTAGCCGTAAGAAGAGTCCAAAGACAACTATATGGATTATCATTACCCATGTATACCGAAATTTTGAATTCATTATTAATTCCCAATTTATAGAGAAAATAGCCTAAAAGTACTGTACCAGGATTTACATTGAGAACTTGTTCAACACCATAATTAGTGTAATAATACAGGTATTCATCCACCCACTTGAGCCCAAAATCGTTAGGTTGGCCAACACCACCAAAATAACCTGTAATAGTCTCTGGCCCACCTAGATGTATATTAACAGGATTCCCATCAGGTCCTGGAGTTGTTCCCTTAGTATCTAGAGTTTCAACATATGTTGCACCGATAATTTGCATTGCTGCTGCCATTGCCAGCAAATCCCCATCTTCTTCTTGTTCTTTCATTCTCCTAACACGAATTACACGTCCTGGCATTAACTCCTGGTTATCAATAGCCCGCTGACAGCCTTCAACCAAGAAAGGAAAATATTGGCACGCTGAAAGCTCTAAAGTAACCGCAAAAGAATCATCAAATGTAAATTTATGAAAATCGTCCCCTAAAATCTTCTTTCGATAATCACTAACCCTAATAAAAGTCCCCTGATCACGTTGGGCATACAACCACTCAAGATCTTGAACATATTCTGGCTTTATCTTTTGTAGCCGATCGAGTAGGTTATCTAGATTCCTAGCTTCCTCAGCTTTCCGATTAATTTCATCAACTCCACCATATTTGTCTACAAGTTCTAAGAGGTCATTTATTAAGGGGTTATCACCCTTCAATATGAAATCATTAATTTCGTTTACGTTTCGTTCTGATATCCGTAATTTTTGTTGTAGGTCTTTTGGGTCTTTCATAAATAGATTCACCAATGGTTTTTCAATTATTCTAAAAATAACAACTCTAATTAATAGTATTTGTGCTTTTTATTTAATTAACTTATCTGAGTATATTATTTAGATCCGGTATTATGTTTTTTCACTATTAATATTATAATATCTTCTCTCGGTACCTCTTCATTCAACATCTTTTGAAGCTCATTATAGGCAAGAAGCAGCACACAAGATACTATAAATTACGTTATAGGATTTTTTTCATACATCACCAATATATATCAGAGAGAATCTATAATGAAGAAGTTGAATAGATCTTCTCTATCAAGAATAGAATTCCTTAGAGATTAGTGTCAGATACAATACGACCATCATCCATACGAATAAGTCTCATTCCTGATTTAAGCATTTCTTCATCATGAGTAACACATATTATTGTTTTTCCATATTCTTGGTTAAGCTTATTGATTATTGCCATAATTTCATGACCAGCAACTGAATCCATGTCCCCAGTTGGTTCGTCTGCTAAAATGATCATTGGGTCATTAGCTAAGGCTCGAGCAATTCCCACGCGTTGTTTTTCACCGCCAGAGAGTTCATGAGGATGGTGATTTATTCTATGATCTAAATTCACTAAGTTTAACAATTCTCTAGAACGGATCTCTCGTTGCGAACGTTTCACATCTGCAATTAACATAGGAAGTTCAACATTTTCCTGAGCAGTCAAAATTGGGTGGAGGTTAAAAAATTGAAAAATAAAACCAAGTTTATGCCGCCTTATCTCACATAATTGACGATCACTTAGTGTCTGTAGATCTTTCCCTAAAACCTTGATACAACCCGCTGAAGGAGTTTCTAGTCCTGCAATAGTATTTAATAATGTACTTTTCCCACTTCCACTCGGACCCATGACCATTATAAATTCATTCGGAAAAACAGTAATGTTTATATCACTAAGAGCATCTATGAAGTGTGTTCCAAGTTTATAACGTTGGTTTACCCCTTCTAATTCAATAATGCTTTCATTGGAGTCTGATTTAATCATTTTTATGATCACCTTTAAGCAGGGATGATTGTTATCCGGCCATCAATTATTTCTAACTTTATGTGTTTTTTCAATCCAGCTTTTCTTCTTAAATCTTCTGGCAGACGAATGTTGCCATGATCATCAATATAGAAGAGTTCCTCTCTTTTAGAAATCGATTTTTCTGGATCGATCGCACGATGCATACCTATAATTTGGCCATCGAGAATATTGACAGCTTTCTTTGTCATATTAGCAAAACGATGATCATGGGTTACAACAACAAAAGTGGTACCTAGCTCTTTGTTTATTTCCTGAAAATAGTCGATAATCTTGAAAGTTGTTACACTATCAAGTTCACCGGTTGGTTCATCTGCAAGGATGATTTTGGGATCATTGGCTAAGGCAACAGCAATTCCTACTCGTTGAGCTTCTCCCCCAGATAACTCATGAGGTTTATGCTGAACTCTTTGTTCTAGACCAACTTGCTTTAACAATTCAAGTGACCTTTGTTTTTGCTGCTGAAGCCCCCACCGACTTGCCATTTTCATGGGAAAGATGACATTTTCATACGCTGAGAGGTTCCATATGAGATTTCTCTGAGGGAGTTGATAAAGAAAACCAACTTGATATCGACGATAATCAACCAATTCCTTCCTTTTCATTTTATTGATAACTTGATCACCGACAATTATGTTTCCTGAGGAGGGTTGATCTATTCCACCAATTAAATTAATGAGAGTGCTTTTACCAGCTCCGCTTGGCCCAATAATCGCACTTATTTCACCTTGCTCTACAGATAACTCAATTCCACGTAAGGCAGGTACTTGTATTTCAGTCACTGGATCAGTGTAAAGCTTAAATACATCCTGACATTCGAGAAACAATCATTCCACCTTCAAAACTCGACTTATATCTTTCTTTGTGGCTTTATATGCTAATATCAACGTTCCTACTGTAGCAACCAGGATAATAAAAGTAATAAAATTAAAAATAAAATCAAAGGGATAGGCGACCATAATTGGAGGGATCTTTCTCCCCATTTGCGTAACCAAAAGAAAAATAGTTGTATTGAATAAACCTGTTCCAATACCAATTGCTAGTCCAAAGAAAAGGATTGATAACCCTTCAATTGTGAATAAAATTGCTGTTTGAACACGAGTCATGCCTAAAGCTCTTTCTACTCCAATTTCTTTCCCTCTTTCGAGATATGTGAAGAGGGAAAACATTATAGTTCCTAAAACTGAGATGATAATGCAAACAGAAAGTGCTGTATTAAGAACTGCTAGTACAAAACGTCGTTCAACACTTTTTATGTAATTTTGATAATCGAGCATTGCTGAATAAGTGTGAGGAGTTTGAATAGAAAGAGATTTGACCGTATTATAGACAGCTTCAGGATCACAGTTTGGTTCTAACTCACAAAGTAAGCTTGAGTCGTGAATCCCTACATACTCATGCATATGTATATCATAAAACAAACCTAAACTCGCTATCACGAATATTGAATCTGCAGGAGCCCATTTGTATTCTTGATATTGAGGCCAAAGGTTAAAAGTACCAACAATTGAATAATTTCGATAATCTGACTTTCTTGCGTAAAATAAACTTTCATTATAAAAATGAAAACCTAATGAATCATTTATCTTTAGATTAGGATATTTTTCTAGATTCTTTTTGTGAAGAATGATAGATTGATTATCAGCTATCTTTTCCATAAGATCGTTAAGAGAAGAACTAAGACCAAATTTTTCTTCATTGAAGAAGGCAACTTCTGCGTAATTTCGAGGATCTACAAAACAGAAAATGTAGTATTCTGTTTGTGTTTCACTAGGCGTATGAGCAAAAAATGTTTGAGTAATACGAGAGATGCCTGATATGTTCTGTACAGTATTATGCAGAGTTATATCACTATACTCACCAACAATATTAATTTTTAGATCCGCCCCTGTATAATAGTAATATTCCATTTTCTTAGTTTCATCGACAGAAATCGTTAAAGATCCAGAAATAATTGTATATGAAACTGCTAGTGTAATTAGTATGACTGCTTGGCTTGCAGCTCCTTTATGTCGCACCACATTTCTTAACCCAAAAGATATTAACCTTCCCCTTTTTCTCCACAAAGTTTGAGCGATTTTTTCAATTAATACAGGGAAAAGTCTTGCGATTAGCAAGACTGTACCAAAAAATAACAAAAAAGGTGTTGGAACACCTATTAACAGAAAAATAAGAGGTAATAAAGGAATAAACTCCGCAGCTGACACAACAATATTTCCTATTTCATTAATAATGAAATAGCCAGTCAAACCCAGAAGAGTAGCAATTATATCAAGATAATAACGTTTCCAAAATGGGGATAGTCTTTCTACTGGAATAATTGATTCCTGAATAGTCATACGGGTATATTGAATCATTGCAGATACGTTGAGGAGAATTGTGAGAAGAGTGACGAAGAAAAATAAAGTTTGAACAAGATTTGTCGGAACTTTAACTGGTAGTCTTTCACCAGAGAAGTTCAGAAAATCCACAGACCTTATGATAGCACCAGTTACAAAATAACCAAGAAGAAAGCCACAAATAAGGGTTATACTAATAATAACTATTGATTCTCCTATGAGAAAAACAAGTACTTGCTGCCATGACCCTCCTCGCGTTTTGATAATACCAATAGTTTCTCTCTTTTGACGTTTGATCAAACTATATGAATAACCAACGAGATAGACCGCGATTGCAATGACAGGAATGTCAATCAAGAATAGAACGATTTCTAATAGCCGCACATTCTCTATTACATCAGAAAACTTGTCAAGGAGTCCATATATATCAAGAACATCTACAGAGAGGGTGCTATTCTCTAGATTAACAAATATATCATTTATATTAGTGAATAAGGCTTTAAGTCTTGTTTTTTCCGTCATTAGATTATTTATACTAAATTGTAAACGATTAAGGAAGACTCTTCCATATACAGCAGAAATTGCTTTAACTTGTCCATTCATTATTGGTTTCATTAAGCCTAGCGCGTATTCTAGAGAGGTTAACAGGAAAGGAGCCTTAGGGTGAACAGCAAATCTAGTATGAGGGATAATTTCTAAGAAAAAATTCTCTAAAATTAAATCCTGATTCTTATATGGGTCTAATATTCCGACAATTGATACGTTAACAGCTGTCTCTTGAGCCCAAGTCGCGGTTGCTATGGAGAGCCCGACAACTATTTGTTGGCCAACCTCTAATTGAGTTTCATTTTCATTTATAACTAAGATTATTTCAGAGTAGTTTTTAGGTAAGCGCCCTCCAGGATTCAAGCGAGATTCTAGATTTGATAACATACTGAGTTCCATCGTTCTTAAAAAAGCTGGCTCAAAACTTACGTGACTTAAAGGAAAATCTTCCCAGTAACCCACCACAAACTCCCCAAACCAACGCTGTTCAATGAAATAATCCTGATACTCTGATTTTTTAAAAGAATTAGTTATGATCTTAGAAAAAATCTCATAGTTTTTGAACCATTCCAGCTCCCCACTCGCAAGAGTTGGAAAGATATCAATCTGAATCTCTCCACTAAGATCATTACTTTCAGAAAAAATTAGCTCTTCGACTAATTCATTATTGTATGATTCGATTAACATCAAGCTTGTAGCTATGACTGATGTGGCTATTATTAATCCAATCATCGTGGCCAGTAATGCTTTACGATTATTTTTGATAAAACGATAAGAAATATACCCTAAATCATATATCTTCTTAAATAATATTGACATCAGTCTTCATCCTAGGTTGATTAGTCAGAAATACTTTGATTATCAAGATCGAAATGAACTAGCTTTTTAAACCTCCTCACACATGCAACTAACGAAGTAGGTTAATTCATCTATATGGAGGGGGAGATAATTGATTAAATTAATAATAAAAAAAAGAAATTCTGTGGAAAGTATGAAGAATTAATTCTTGGTTTGATCAAAATAATGAAAAGACATTCATTAACGACGGAAACCTTCAATTTTGTCCCAATCAAGCAAATCATGCCACCCAATTGGAGCATATTTTTGAGTACGGGGAATTTCAGTATTTATTGTATAAGCAATTGCTTTATTTAGCGTTCGACGAGTAACAACTTCAGTACTAATTAACGGAATAATTATAGTTAGAAAAACCCACAGAAAGATGAAATTTATACTAATACTTGTTTGAATTTGAATTGAAAAGCTTATGTACCACGCTAGTAATTCTGATCCAATTAAACCGTTTATAATTCCCAGAATAACTCCAGTTGTCACAAGAAGTGTCGATTCTACCAAGAGGGTTTGAAAAACCTCACTGTGGGACAAGCCCATAGCTCTTAGAATACCTATTTCTCTTTCCATATTCATATTTGACATCAGAATACTTAAAAATTGAGTTAGAGCTGCAATGAAGAATGTATAAATGATAAGAACCTGAAAGAATACTGACATCATCATCAAAGTACTTTCAATCACCTGAGCATAGAAATCAACTGGAATTATTTGATTTAGTGCAGGATATTTTCCTGCGAGCTGATTTGCGACCACATTGGGATGATCACTATCAGGGGTTAATTTCATTATAAACCAATTAGCACTAGCATTTGACCAATATTGTTGAAACAATTCGTTTGAGACATATAAATAATAACCGTCTTGTAAGAACGGATTGCCTGCGGTGATCCCCGTGATTTTTACCTGAGTACTTGAGTTTGCTGACACTTGAATGGTCAAATTCTCCCCAATTCTCCCACCAATTAAGTTTAATAGTATATCACTAATTATTGCTCCTTTGCTTGAGGAATTTAATAATGTTGAGATGTCTTCATCAAGCTGGCTTATCATTGTTTCATTAAAGAAATAGCTATATGAATTGGGATTAATTCCTAAAACATACCCATGTCGGTTTTCAATCATCGTTCTTTGTTGTTGCATAAATTCAGCTCTTTCTATGTCAGAATTATTCATCACAAGTTCATCGACAAAAGACAGAGAAACTGCAGCATCATCTGTGGTTTCGGCAATGATGTCGATACGCCCGTAACGTTCTTCATAATAGTCAGGGACGGACTCTATAATACCAGCAGACGTAATACCTAGTATAAGAATGAATGAGAGGGCTAATGCTGTTACCATTGTGGTAATTGTTGATTTTTGAGATTCCCTCTCAATATTCCGGGTAGCAATAGTTCTGGGTATACGACCATGCCAGATCATTAATTTCTCTCCCACTTTGGGCACAAGACGTAAAAAACCTGTTTCGAGAAACAAGATTCCAATAAAAATTAAGCTAATCGCAAAAAAAGGCAAGGAAATTATTTCAAATGATAGAAATTCGCTCGAACTTATTGAACTGGCGATTACAATACCAAGTAGTATAATTATCGCACCAAAAATCAAAAATACTAATTGAGACCTCGATTTAGCCTTTTTTCTTTTAGTTTTTAAGTGAATGTTTTGGATAACTGGTAGAGAAATTGCTTTAAAAATAGGATATAAACCAGCTAGTAAGGTGATCAGAAGACCACTGATATAGGTGATGATAAGCGAAGTAGGTTTGATTATTATTGTATCTAAGCGCATTGTAGTGAAGAAAAAATTCAAAAAAAACATGGGAAAAAAGGAAAAAACTATTCCAATAAGAATTCCAAGAATACTTGCCACAACCCCATAAATTAACACTTCCAATCCCAGAAAGATTACAACTTGACGGTTTGAGGAACCTATAGCTCTTAACACACCAAATTCTTTGGCTCGTTCACGAATATTCATAGAAAGTACATTAGTTATGAATAAGAATTCAACAAGAAAAGACACCAAGATAATAATATTCATCGCAGTCTGAAACGATTGTATGGCGATTATGTCAGTCTCACTGATAGTATTCTCTCGATACACATCATAATCTAATCCTACAAAATCCTGAAGATCTTCAGCAATGTGATTAATATTAATGAAATTGTCCACTTCCACAGCTAAATGACTGTTCAATAAGTAGTTAGAAGTGAACAGAGTAGATAAATAATCAAAATCAATAAGGATGAAGAAGGAGCCAATGTAATTACCAATAATAGAGTTATCTCGTAGGATCCCCTGAATAGTGACAGATACTCGATTATAATCATATTGTTCGATTTCTGGTAGAGTGAACACATCATTAAGGTCAAGGTTTAGTTCATCTGCAACAGTCTTTGAAATGAGTACGTCACCTGAATTTAGCTCAGGATTTCCAGCTGCTAATTTTAAATGAGGAAAATCGGGATGTAATTCAGGCGTAAATCCATAGAGAATAATATTAGTTGTAATGCGTTCCAATCCAGAAGTATTTTTTGATATAGTAAAAATAGCTACAGGACAAACCTTATCCACCCCTTTTAGCGGCTTCAACGTCTCCGCTAACTGGTTCAGGTCTTCTTTTGTTGTTTTTTTATTAGGGTGGATAGTAATATCAGTAAAATTATCTCCTCGATGCCGATCAATGAAATCTTCATATAACGAGTCGATAGTAATCACTATTCCTGTTTCAAGTCCGACGGATATAGTTATTGCCGCGATAATCAAATATGTCCGAAGTTTGTATCGGGTTACGTTTCGCCAAGGAAGTGTAAAAGACATAATAACTTCACTAATTCTTACTTCTAACTCTAAATGAGGGGAATATCTCATTATATTAAAAGTTTAGTGATGTTATTTCTGGGAAAAGCAATACTAGGGGTTCTTAAGGGGTGAATTTTGGAAAGCTGATATAAGAAACCAGAATAATGACCTTGTTGAAAAAGAATGAAGGTTCTTTAAATTTCTTAAGTAAAAGAATCAGAATTTGGAAAAAAAAGAAAAAAAAGAAAGGGGGGAGAGAAGGGAATTTATTTCTTCTTCCTGGATCGGATGACTTGAATGCTTGCCAACGTCAGAATTGCAACGAAGACTGCTGCAAGATCGAATGGAGCTGCTGCGTAATCTTCTGGGTACATCTCACGTGGATCTTGTGCATTCATACCCCAGATTGGGTTCATCTGGTTGATGTAGAATCCTTGATGACCCCATCCAAGTTGAACGTCAAGGCGTCCCCAGGTAGAAGCATTAATTTCACTGAGGAAGGGTTGGATAGCGACATTAGAGTCAATGATGTTGATTTCTTTATTTTTCAGAGCTGCAACTGCGGCTGCGGCTGTGGTAATGAGTTTACAATTGATCTCTTCAATTCTGTCTTCGTTGTTGAGGTTAAGATTGTCACGAATGCTATTGTCATAATGGGTGTTCAGGACTAGTTTAACCTGGCTTTGGCTAACATCAGAGTGTTCTACGTCCATCTTGTAAGGACCAGTACCTAAAGGCATGTAGGTGGTAGTAGTTGCATGAGTCTTCCATTGAGCGTCAGGAACTGCGCTCATTTCAGTTTCGGATAGGATACTTTGGGTGAATAAGCTTTCTCCATAGGCATAGAATTTGTTCAGGGTGAATTTAACTGCAGTATCATTGACTTTTACAATGTTAGAGGCGTTCATATATTCAGCTTGACTGGTACCACCGTAAGCAACGACAGCTGGGTTAATAAATTGTTTGTAGGTGAAGATAACATCGTCTACGGTACAATCTGAACCATCAGAGAATTTGATGCCATCATAAATGTTGAATACCCACTCTAAGCCGTCATCACTGATTGTCCAGCTTTCTGCAATGTCACCATACCATGTCTCGAGATCGTCTGGGAAGCGAGTTATAAGACTACCAAAGCAGCCAAGATTTCCTACTCCAGCAAGCCAGTCATAGTACGAGCTTACCATCAATGGGTTCATGTTCTTCAAGTCACCAGGAGTTTGTACTGTAACAGCATCAGCTGTGGGATGGCTCCAGTTACCGAAGTTAGGATAGTCAAAGCTAAGTGAAACACCTTCTAACTCTGGATCGAGAGCCCACAAATCAGCAAGTTGTAGGACAATGAAGTAGGGAAGGTTAGCTTTAAACCAGACTTGGAAGTCGTCCAATGCTTTTAATCGTGTATCTTTATCTGGGTGTGACAAAGATTTATTGATCAAATCATCAGCTGTTGCATCATCGATATAACCGATGTTGGTGCCGAAAGGTGCGTAATTGCCTCTACCAAACCACTGTGAAACATCAGAGTTTGGAGATCCAGTCCAACCAATAAAGAAGGCGTCATATCCACCGTGATAATAGTCGAAACCTTGTTCTTCTTCAGGTGGGGAAAATACGCCTACAGCCACGTTCCAGTTTGCGTACTTAAGGGTAACGTCAATACCAATTTCTTGGAATGTTTTCGTGGTTAACGCAGCCCATTCCATCCTATCGTCACGGGATGTGGGGGCCATGATGACCATGGGGAAGTACCCTTTTCTTTCTTCGTCAGTTTCAGCTGTGTCATTGTACTTGTAACCAAAAGCGTCTTCCATGTGTTCAAGGCCTTTCTCTATGCTGAACTCTCGTGGTTGTACTGTTTCGTCGTATCCAATAGCATTTGCCTCAATAGGAGTGGCTAACATGAAGCCCTGTCCTAGCAAAACGCTATCAATGATTCGTTGTCGAGGAATAGCATAGTCCATTGCTATCCTGACATTTAACCGGTCCTCATCGTCAAAATTGTCAAAATACCATTCAGCACCATGTCTTTGTGCTTGTACTGGGATTGTAGTTGCAAGGGTAAAAATGCCCCCAATCATAAGGACCAGTATGATACTTGTTTTCATTTTTCGCATTTTTAGTATCTCATGTATTTCTTGTGTGTTTCAAGACTGTCGTCTTGAACAGATGAACCACCTACTGGTTTCTTAAAAATATTTTGTTCGTTCGTCTGTGGACATCATCAACACATCATCAACACATCAGTTTTACTTCATACATCAAAATCCTTTAAATGAATTGTCGAGAAAGCTCTTTTCTGGGTAATACCCTCAAAAAAATAGTGCTTAATTATAGGTGGAATTGATGGCTAATGAAAATACGACCAAATCTAGTGACTTGAGAATTTTCTGGTTATTTATTATTATTTCTGTTGTTTCAGGAATATGGGGGTTTTTCTTTCCAGGTAAGTTAGCGCTGAGGACTGGAATTGAATTTCTAGGTATAAGAATTGCGTCTCCTTTCATTCTTATGGCTTTGTTATTTATTTCATTAATAATCCTAATTTTTGGATTTATTAAAGATTGGGAGTTTAAAATTGGATCAAACATAACGATTCACTCACGGGAACTATTAATAGTGGGAAGCATCCTTATGCTGTTCGCTGCCTTCTCGTTTTGTGGTGTGGATCCGTTATTATTTGTTCTCTATTACTATGAAATACTAGTTTTTACAATATACTGGATTTTTAGTATGACTATTCTACCCTCTATCGTACTGGGTGCTAGTACGGTTATATTCATTCTTCTTGGGGTTGTATTAATTTATCGGAAGTCGGACTTGAAGCTTCCAAAATGGACCATATCATACCATCAATCATCTAACTTTCTCACTTTGGGTGTAATTTCACTTCTTCTAACCATGCTGGTTGGGAGCTTAACTCAAACTGATTACACTGGCTTTCAAACAACTATTGAAGGACTTCCTTTTGGTGCTTTAGTATCGGAGGTTCTTGTGGGCTATTATCAGAATCTAGAATTCTATTTCTACCCTCTTGTCCTTTTCATTTGTGGATGTTACTTCTTCCGAATAGCCTTAAGCAAACCTCAATCTCGTATTGTTGCTTCTGATGCTGTAGAATCTTTCTCTAAAAAGTATCAAATAGTCCAAGGCCTTTCATTACGATTTCTCCTTTTAATGCTTATCATTACTGTAGCGTTCTTTATTTTAATAGGAATTCAATATCTTGTTGGCCTTGACCAAGCCTTTCCACCGCTTTTTGACTTCCAAACGGAATTATTTAGAGGAATCCTAGTCCTCCCTGGAATCACAATTGGAGCAGTTCCACTCTTCACTCTAGCCTTCGTTCTCCCTTTTATAATATATGCCCCCAGAGCCATTAGACCATTCATTGATGATAGAGTCATTAGGTACGCAATGCGAAGACTTCTGACTCTTGTACCAATATTCATAGGTGTTTCGATGATTAGTTATGCATTGATGGTTGCAACTGGTAATCCAATCGAACTAATGTTACAATCTTACCCTTTTCCAGCGGGAAGAATGCAATATAGAGAGCTCCTAACTCGAGTTTATGGTCTTGATGCTGCTCCACAGATACAATGGTTTAACTGGTTTTTTCATTTTATTATGGGAGATATGGGGGATTCCCTCTTCGGTGGTGCAGATGTAGCTGTTGCAATTACCCAAAAGATCGGCCCTACATTACTAATTAGTGTCTTCCCTCTGATTTTAACGTTAGTTATTGCGGTTCCTGTTGGTGTCTACGCTGCTTTGAAACAATATTCAAAGACTGACAATGCTATCTCGGTTTTCGTTGCAATAGGACTTTCTATTCCTATATTTGTGTTTATCATTATTTTAATCTTGCTTTTTGCGTTCTACATTCCTATTCTCCCATCTTCAGGTATGGAACTAGACGAATCCACGGCTCGAAGTGTCGACGCAGCTTACACTCGAGCATACTTCGACACATTTATTCAATATATGTTTACCTGGGAGATCTATGATCTATTCTTCCACCTAATCATTCCAATAGTCGCTATAACGACAATTTCCCTTGTTCTTTACGTTCGATTAGTAAGGTCTGGATTATTGGAAGTTATTCGACAGGATTATATTTTGTCCTCTATGGCTTATGGTTTTCCACAGAGAACCATCATCTGGAGACATGCTATTCAAAATGTTCTGATTCCAGTTATAACCTATATAGGCTTAAGTATTGGGGGTTTGCTTGGAGGAGCTCCCATAACGGAAACAACGTTAGGCTGGCCTGGTCTTGGAAGGTACGCAGTAGGACGGTTCCTCCAATACGATTATCCCGTTGTCATGGGTATAATCATGGTTACAGCAGTTCTGATCTTACTAGCGAATCTTTTTACGGATATTTTATATACTATTATTGATCCACGAGTTTCCCTTTAGCAGTTTATTATAAAGTTGAGGTCATAAAAATGTTTGAATCAAGAACTCAAAGAAGAAAAAAGAAATTATTAAGAAAGAAATATAAAAAGGCTGAAGAACTATCAGGGAGTCAAATAGCTATTGCTTTTCGCCGATTTAGGAAGAATAGGGCAGGGGTGGTTGGATTAATTCTTTCAGTTGCAGTAATCCTAATGGCACTCTTTGCTGATGTTCTTGCGCCAGTCGACCCCTCTCAATATTTCTTGATACATTATCCTGGTTATGTTCCTTCATACCAACCTCCTAGTGTGAAAGAAGGGGCAGAACTTTACGACTACACGAATTACGTGTATAATGGAGGCTTTGAGTACACCATAACTGATTGGTCAAGAGGAGAATGGGAATTTATTAACTTAAATCTCTCTGCAATTCCTAGTGAACCAACACATGGCACTACCGCTGCTCGCAGTTCAATTCCAGGTGGAAAACTCACTCAAAACGTCAATACGTGGATAGACATCTTTTTCACGGATTTATCATTCGAAGTTTACCTTGATGGAGCTCAACCTTCCGCCCTCGAAATCATTTTCACATACGAGGATGGTAGAGAAGATCAAGTAACTCTAACAATAGATCCACCAGTAGAAAATGAAAGTGATTGGCAGACTTTTAACCTCGAGTTACAAGAAGATTATGAATTAAAAGTCCGAAACCCAATTGAACTGTCGTTAGTGAAAGGGCAAACTGGTTCAAATATCATTGTTGATAACATCGAGCTTACCGGTGGAAAATATTTCAAAAATGTGCATTACTTTGGTACCAACTACAAGTCCGAAGACTTATTTGCAAGGTTGGTTCATGGAGCTCGTGTCTCTTTGATGGTGAGTTTTGGAGCAATTATCATTAGCTTAATCATCGGTCTACCACTTGGACTTATGGCAGGGTATTACCGTGGCAAAGTTGATGAATTCGTCATGAGATTAACAGATGTGTTTCTGACCTTGCCTTTCTATTTTGTGATGATTCTGGCAATTGTTGTGATTCAAAATACTCAATGGATCGATAATCTATTAATCGAATTGGGACTTAGTACTCAGGTTATTCTCTTTGCAGTTATGATGGGGTTGGGTATTTTTGGCTGGATGGGGATCACACGACTTATTCGGGCAACTATCTTTCAAATCCGTGAAACAGACTATGTTGAAGCTGCCCGTGCTATCGGGGCATCCAATAGAAGAATTATGGTAGTTCATATCCTACCCAACGTTTTAGCGCCTTTGATAGTTGTTGTGACCTTAAATTTATCAGCGAATATTCTAGTTGAAGCAGGTCTTGCTTTTCTAGGTTTCACAACTGAAGATCTATCTAGCTGGGGTCGTGAGCTTAGTAATGGATTTGATTATGCTACAGTTGCTTGGTGGTCAGTATTTTTCCCTGCAATCCTTATCATCATTGCTGTTATGTCTTTTAACTTACTAGGTGATGGTCTACGGGACGCATTTGATCCTCGGTTGCGATAATCGTAAAAACATCCCAAAAAAATTTCTAAAAATGGTGTGATCAGTATTGACAACAGTAGAGAAAAGTATTAGCGAAGACGATATTGAAGTTTCCTCTGAAGACGATGACATTCTGGTTGAGGTCAAAGATCTTACAACCTATTTTTACACGGAATTTGGTATTGTTAGGGCAGTTGAAGGTGTTTCTTTCCACATAAAAAAAGGCGAGTTTTTTGGCTTAGTAGGGGAATCTGGTTGTGGAAAAACCGTGACAGCATTGTCCTGTTTAAATCTAGTTAGATTCCCAGGAATCATAGAAGAAGGACAAGTCTTCTATAAGGGTCAGGATTTATTAAAGCTTGGAGACAAAGAAATTAGAAAGATACGGGGTGCAGAAATCTCTATGATTTTTCAAGATCCCTTATCGTCCCTAAATCCTGTTTTCACGGTTGGAGAACAAATAGCCGAAGTCATCAAACTACATGAACATGTTAAAACAGATGAAGCAAGAGAACGAGCTATTCAACTGATGAAAGAAGTAGGGATTCCCCTAGCAAGAGAACGTGTTGATGATTATCCTCATCAATTTAGTGGCGGGATGCGCCAACGCGTGATGATAAGTAGAGCTTTGTCCTGTAATCCTAGCTTACTTATTGCTGATGAACCAACAACCGCACTCGATGTTACGATTCAAGCTCAAATCCTTGAAATCATTCGTGGTTTACAAAAGAACTACAATATGTCTGTTTTATTAATTACACATAATCTCGGGATTATTGCTGAAAATTGCCAACGGGTTGGAGTAATGTACGGGGGGCACATTGTTGAGTCAGCTGCAGTCAAAACAATTTACAAAGACCCCAGACACCCTTACACACAAGCGTTGATGGCTGCTATTCCACGATTGGATGTATCTATAGATAAACTACATACGTTACCTGGAAGCGTGCCTGACTTGATTGAACCTCCAACGGGTTGTCGATTCCATCCAAGGTGTTCCTATGCCACAAGTATCTGTGCAGAGGAAATTCCTCCCTTGGTTCAGTGGACCCCTGAACATTATGTAGCATGTCACCATCATGAAAAGATCAATGCCCCACAGGAGTGAATAAAACAATGACAATAAGTGAAGAAACAAGTGAATCCTCTCTAGATATGAAAGAACCTATTCTAGAAACAAGAAATTTGAAGAAATTGTTTCCAGTCTTTGTAAAAGGAGTCGTCAGGAAAAGCTTAATGGGATATATACGAGCTGTTGATGATATTACTATTCAGATAAGGAAGGGGGAAGTTTTTGGTTTGGTTGGTGAATCTGGTTGTGGAAAAACGACTTTTGGTCGTGTTGTCCTCAACTTACTCTCTCCTACAAGTGGAGAGGCTATCTTTGATGGACAACGAATCTTTGATTTAAAAAGTCGCAAAGATATACTTTGGTTTCGTAAGCAAGCCCAATTGATTTTCCAAGACCCTTACCTTTCATTAAATCCCCGTTTATCCGTTGCTGAAATTATTGGAGAAGTATTCGTTATTCACTCCAGAGGAATGTCAAGAGATGAACGACGAGAGCGGGTAGTGAAATTACTCAATCTTTGTGGACTTGAGGATTATCATGCTTTACGATACCCTCACGAATTCAGTGGCGGGCAACGTCAACGGATAGGGATTGCCCGTGCGTTAGCAGTCGAACCCCAATTAATTATTGCTGATGAACCAGTCTCTGCATTAGATGTTGCAGTTCAGGCTCAAATTCTTAATTTATTAAAAGATATTAGAAAACGTTTCAACCTCACGTATATCTTTATTGCTCATGATCTAAGTGTAGTTAGGCATATCAGTGATCGAATAGGTGTGATGTACCTCGGAAAAATTGTAGAACTTGCTCCAGGTGAAGATTTTGTCAGAAATCCACGTCATCCTTATACCCAAGCGTTGATATCTGCAATTCCTATCCCAGATCCTACACTAGATAGAAAACAAATAATTTTACCTGGAGATGTCGCAAGCCCGTTGAATGTGCCTTCAGGCTGCAGATTCAGAACCAGATGTATCTATGCAAAACAGAAGTGCAGTGAAGTTGAGCCAGAGTTGCAAGAAATTTCTCCTGATCACTTCGTAGCTTGTCATTATCCGATTGAAGAAAAATTGTTTTAAATATGTGTCGAGTGATGACTGAAAGGAATAAAGACCAAGAAACCGTAAATGAGGAATCAGAGACTAAGGATACAGCTTTTCCCCGGTTGGAACCTCTTTCATTTGCCGCGTTTCTGCAAAAACTCGTAGTAGGACTAGCTCTTTCTTTCCTCCCTGCCTATGCTTATTCTCTGGTTTGGGGGAGTAAAATATCTGCAGCTTGGGGAATTGCGCTCCTGATAGTTGCTGGTATCTATTTTCTTATAGGTGGGTGTAGTGATCTACGTGAAACATCAGCTAGGAAAAGCCTTGATCGTTATTTGGCAAATATTGATCGTACACAAACGAGAGGCGAAAAATTTCAGTACAATGTAGGCTTATTTCAGTTTGGTAAGAATTATGAAAATATTGCTGCAGCCATTTGCCTGTTCGCCATCTCATTCTTAATTTCTAATTTGGCAATTTAATAAAATTCAATTAATTATGTCAATTATCATAAAAAAATATCATTTCTAATAAATCTCTTTCATTACGATAAACATAATGGAAAAAACTGAATTTCAGCTATCGAAACATAAATATAGTTTTTTTTTGAGACATGAGTTGGTTTCTCATGACTTCTCTTCCTAAGCGAAATGTTACCCGCCATCGATGGCGGTCATTTCTTATAATAATTGGGATTGCCATTTCAGTTGGGCTTGAAACAGGAATAGCTGTTACAATTGATTCGTTATACGGAGATTTCATTGAAAGCCATCGAGGAGATAATTTTACTGATATCACCATCCATCCAAAAGGAAAAACAACCCTAGAAAATATGAGAACCATATCAGAGTTAGTTGAAACGGTTCCAGGGACAAAAACAGCCAGTGTTGTTACGACGCTCACTTTTTTTGAGGAAATTACTAGATTTTCAAACATTCCAAATAACATAATAATATATGGATTAGATCCTACTTCACATCCTGATTTCTCAGGTATTGAAATTATTTCAGGTAATCACACTTTAGAATATGGAGAAGCCATTATTT
>JBHLPQ010000313.1:0-2998 GCA_048939265.1 Promethearchaeota archaeon | reverse complement strand
GAAGGTAACGGATTATAAAAGAATAGAAATAATGAATTTACTTCAGAAACAGGATAAGTGGTTTCACTTTGAGATGGTCGGAAATACATTCCGTTTGAAGTTCCAGAAAGAACCGATTAAGCTGGCACTTCTGTATGATGTTACTAAATCCTTTATTGGAGTATATATCATCTATTTTGCCTTTAGTAGATTCCTCGAAGGAGAAGGAAACATCTTCTACTACGGTTTACTCTTTCTTGTGGCTGGATTATTATTCTATTTTGTAAAAAGATCGTATATTATCGATGTTTCACCTCAAATGGTCACTGGGCGGATTAAAAGTATTTTACAATTCCAAAGAAAATTCAAAGAGCTCCCAACTCAATCAATTGAGGGAGTATTGGTGTTTATTGATGTAAAACGATTGTTTCTAATCAAAATGATCCCTTGTTATGGAATAGAACTAATGAGCGACTATGGAAGGTTAAAAATAGAAGGGATTTACACAAAAGAGGTGGCATACGAATTACGAGATATTTTCCTAAATATATTCTCCCAGATTCCAACTTAGCCTTCAGAAACGAGTTGTTAAAGGTATAACAACTGAGAAAATCTTTGAGCTTACAATGGTATCTTCTTGCTAGTACCTTCCGAAAGACTTCCCTATTCCATTCTAGATGAAATTTATAAACTATTATGATTTTAATATCAGGGTGGAATAATTCAGTAAGTCCAAAGGCCCAATTGTTTAGTAGGATATGGTTAATCATATATGGGTTTGATGAAGGTGAATTAATTCTTATTGAATTTCAGATGAAGGAAAAATGTCCCGTAGATTTTTAGAACATGAGTTTATAATACTCTCTGCTCATCAACTAAATATATAAGAAGAAAATGAAGGAGTTACATAAAATAATGAAAAAGATGAGATTAATTACCAAATTATTTCTCGTAATTTGTATTACAATAACAATACTCCCAATAACAACAGGATCCACAGACACACTACAAATTGATTGTATTTTAGTTCATAATTCCCAATGTCGATCCTGTGAGGAACGATTCAACACGCAAGTCATTTCATTTTATGAAAAATATCAGTTTGATAATCGTATTAGCTTTAAAATGTATGATATTGCAGATTTAGATGAACAGAATTCCTTTCTTTATGAAATGGAAAGATTGAATATTGATCTAAGTCTCTATAACGATCTCCCATATGTTATTTTTATTTGGGAAACGAATTCCCAAGTTTTAGATGCATCCAGTCTAGCACTAATAGAGGGAAAATTTCACTATATTTTAGTAGATGATAATATTTCACCTCATCCCCCAAAAGATAATTCTATTTCCCTTCTAGAATTTTTACCTAGTTTTAATTATCCTATTCTATATCTATCAATAATCATTGTTCTTGCTGGAGTTTTTCTTGTCCATAAAGGATATGCTCAGTATCTAAAACATGGTGGAGGATATATATATCCTCGTAGAATCTCTCTAATCCGCTTTTGGACTATAATAACATTATCCTCACTCTCTATTGCCCTGTTAATCTATCAGTTTCTGGAAAGATTCATAGGTGGTTGTGGTTGCGCCTCAGGTAATTTGATGGAAACATTACTATTCCAAAAATACGATCATATAATTATTCTAAGCACTGAAATCCCGATTGCAATAATTGGTATTCTTTTCAATCTTGCTGTAATTCTTCAAATCATACTTCTAGGAGGGATTCGATTTCATCAAAAATCTCGAAACAAGATGAAAATATTCTATTTCTTCCTAATTGGTCAACTATTTTTAGGTTTGTTGAGTCTGATTTACCTAGTTTATTTAGAATTATTTGTAATCCATTTCATTTGTACTCTGTGCACTATTTCTCAATTTATTATATGTATCAATACGTTATTAATTGTTTCATGGCACCCCTGGAAATTTAATATTAAGAACTTATACACTTCAACTAAGAGGGAAATAAAGTTACCAGTAATAGATTCTAATGCAAAACAAAAACTAATCCAATCTTTTTCACTTTTAATTCTCATTTTCATCGTCTTCTCATCTATTGCCCCGATTGGTATCTTAACTAGACCAACAACACCCATAACAGTTTGGAATATTCCTGATTCCCCACTTGAACTGAATTCAAATATGTGTATTGAATGTAATAATCCTATGGATGTAGATACACAAGGACCTATTTCTCTACACAGTGAAAATCCAATCTACTCTCAGATAAATGAAATTTTAGCTATTAAACCAGTCTTTCTTTTCTTTTATGCAGAATGGTGTGGATTTTGTAAAAAACAGAAACCAATTCTTTTGGAATTAAGTGAGGAATACTCTGATAAAATAGAATTTCTGTATATCAATGCTGAAGAACATCCCCAAATGAGGCAAGATTTTGGTGTGACTGGCTTCCCAACGATGTTTTTGATCAACAAGAATGAGGAGAGGTATTCTTATCGTATTTTTCGTGGATTTAATGAAAAAAGTTCGCTAAGTGATTATTTCGACATGGGTTATATTTCACTACCAGTCGATAAGGCAAAACAAATTATTGATAGAAATAAAAATGTAATTATTCTGGATGTTCGACCCCCCTCAGAATTTGAATTAATACACATTAATAACAGTATGTTAGTTCCTCTAACAGAATTGAAAACCAAAATGGAAGAAATGAATGAAGAGGATTTCATAATAGTTTACTGTGAAAGTGGTAGAAGGAGTCAAGAAGCAAGTATACAATTAAAGGAAAATGGCTTTCTTTATGTTCACAACATAGCTGGGGGGATAGAAGCTTGGATAGATGCTGAATATCCAGTGGAACCTGAAATCGAATCTTCAGTAAGTTTTTCAACGCAAGCTGAAACATGTAGCTCCAATATTGATTGTGGAATGGGACAGTATTGTGCCAAAGACCCAGGGGATTGTGAGGGAACAGGCATCTGTGAGTTGCAACCTGTAATCTGCCCCGATGTTTACGACCCTGTCTGTGGCTGTGATGGCATAACTTATG
>JBHLPQ010000155.1:0-8893 GCA_048939265.1 Promethearchaeota archaeon | reverse complement strand
GGCTGTCAGATTCGGAAAACATCGTTATAAAGGAAATCTTCCAGAATCCGCATATTAGCCTCGTTGAGATTGCTGAGATCCTTGAAAAAGCAAAAGATAGACAAACAAGAAAATCGGATAAAACAGTAGACGTTCGAACAGTATCAAAATTTAAGTCGGTGGGATTGAGAAAAATCAAACAAGGTCTTGAAGATTTAGCTGATGCTCTGCGTCTGGATCGTTCTGTTCAAGGAGAAACTAAAGAAGAAATTGAAAGAGAGAAGGAAAAGATAGACCTTCTTTTACGAAATGGGATCCTAATCGGTCATGATTTTAGGATCGATAGAAAAGTATATCTTTTTTACACAGTCAATGACCAGACAATTTTTCCTTGGCAAGATCATGCATGTAATAGAATGTGTGAAGAGGACTGTGCAAGGATCTTAAGAACTGTTCAATCTGATCATGGATTAGAAAAAACCAGCACTACTTATGATGTTAGAGGTCAATTCGAAAAAACAATAGAGGAAATCATCGAAAAAAATAAGGATGAAAAGAAGAATGAATGAAGAAGTAAAAATTATCAAGGGATCCGATATCCCTCCTCCACCTGGAAAACCTAGAATTATTCGCCCCAGTAGGAATCTCCTCTGGAAAAATTATTTATTATACATTATTGTATTTATCATTTTCACGGCCGTCTTATTGATCATTTTTACCCTTTTTGGGCTCTGGTTAGGGTCTGAACTCCCAGAACCACAAAGAGAGATTTTATATCAGGCATTCTTCTGGATGGGTGTCATTTATATGGTGATCTGGTTTGGAATCACCTTTATTTATCTTATAGGCATGCGTCTATATGTCAAGTCCATGCTGTTCATTGTTCATGGTCATGAAATAGTGGTTCACAAAGGGATCATTAATAAATCCGAGAAACATGTTCCATATCGAACAGTAACGAATATTAACATGAAAACGGGGCCCTTCGACCGATTATTTGGTATTGGTACAATTGAGATACAAACTGCGGGTGGGAAAGGCTATTCTCTGGATGAAACCGCAGAAGAAAAATTAGAAGGAATAAAAGTATACCGTGAGGTAAGAGATTACATTCTTACACAGCTCCGCCAATTTCAAGCTGCTTACGGAACAATCATATCGAAAGAAGAGGAAGGACCAATACAATCCATTCCTGACCAAATGCTACTAGAATTGAAAGAAATTAAAACAGTATTGGTTACCCGATTAGAAGGAATGGAAGCTAAATTAGATGAGATGAAGTACCAATTAGAAAAAAAGCAAAAATCCTATTAAGTAGAAGTTGGTAGAATTTCTCATGGACGTCTGGCTTCTAATTATGCTATTAGGATTTGGATTATTCATCATAGGATTATTTGTAGTAATTTTCACCAGATTTATTAAAAAAATAACAAGTTAGTTTAAATCAGAAGAAGTTGATGGAATTTTGCCTGAACCTTTACCAATCATTATTATCTTGGTACTTTTAGGACTAGCATTCTTGTTTATTGCGCTTTTCATCAGATTTCTTAAGAAGGTAACAAGCTAGAAACCAGCTTAACGTCAATCAAGAATATAACGGGGATAGGTTGATTTTGCATCTTCTGCAAGTTTGATGTCTAAATTCAAGGTTATGAAAGGTGTTTGTTCGTTTGTGGTTCCAAGAATGTTTCCTTCTGGACCGATTATCCAACCCACCCCTCCAAGGATTGTTCTCTCGTCTGGAGCTATTCCTTGGTGATTTGAGGAAAGACAAAAAGCCCCACTAATAACTGCTGCCGCTCTTCCTCCAGCAATCCATTTATCTATAGTCTCGATGGGAGTCCCTCGTGGGCAGACTAGAAAATGGATTCCTTGTTTTCCATATTCCCTCACATGCTCCATGAACCATAATTCAGTACAAATTGAAAAACCAATGATTATTCCTGAAAACTCAAAAGGTTTAAACACTTGATCACCTCGTTCATACCACGTCGCTTCCCAAAATCCCTCTTCATTGGGAAGATAAACTTTTCTATGGATATCTTGAACACCAGATTGAGTTGTCCAGAGGTAACCCGAATTGAATCGTTTCTTTGTTTCAGGATCAACGATAGGTCTCGTCCCTATCACAATTTGAGCCCCTAATTCGGCCAGTTTTTGATTCCAGAAGTTATGAGCGTTTATTCCTTCTACCCAAAGCTTTGGATTGACAGGAAGAAGTGAACAAATCCACGGGAAAAAGGGCATTTCAGGGAGTAAAATTAATTCAGTACTATTTTGCACCGTATGCGTTACTAGCTGTTGCCATTGATTCTCCAGCTTCTCTGGTTCAGCAGAAAGTTGGCAAACTGTCACCTTCATGGGAGATCTCTCACCAAAAATTGTGTAGATAAAGCTTTTATGAAATTTTCCATTCTTCCAAGACGTCTAATATTACAATCTCTAAATCTCTAATATCTGTTCCGCTTTTAATTGATGAAGGGAGAGTTATGATGAAAATATTGTTATTATGATTTCATCTATCAAAAGCTTAAAATTAATCTTAATTCATGGAAAAAAGGAGATGTCCATTTCAAAGAAAATGAAAATCACCTTTGTTCTTTTTATCCTTGTTGTACTATATTTTTCGATTGCAAATTTAATATATTTTGCCCCATTGCCTTATTCAGTTGCGGAAGGAAGCTTTTCATTAGTAGCTACGGAAGATCAGATTATTTACGAAAAGTGGACTCGAAAAGTAACAGTAGAGATCGAGTTAACTTCTGGAGGCCCCTTAGTACTGATTCATACCGTGATAAGTGATGATTTCACGGATGAAATCACCGAAGAAGGAAAATATCAAGATCAATTTCAAACATGGAGGATCACACTCAGTACCTGGGGAACAAACGCCACAAATGCCACGGGTACTTACAAAATAATTGATCACACATCCCCTTTCTTACCAAAACCCAAAAATAACTATGTTACCTCACTAGAAATATACATTCAGTTTATGATTACTGCAACAATCTTGCTATTCGGGCTAAGCTTTCTTATTGTTGTCCTTTTTGGTCTAATTTTCGTAATAAAACAGGAGTTCTATCCACCTCCCAAAAAAGAGAATTAAGAGGAAATCTTCTATAATGTGAAAGAATGAAATAATTAAAGGAAGATTTATATTGAAGATGTAAAGGAACCTTTACGTAAAGTTTCCTTAACATTTCATACAAAAACTTCTGTAAAATCATTGGTAGGAATGATTAATGGCAATTAATAAACGATGGAAGGCAGAATTAGGCATTTCTTTACTAATTTTCATTGAATTTTTGGGAACCACACTTTGGGCTTTTCTAACCGATAAGAATGATATCCTTTTCTCATGTGTTACACTTATGGTAATTGGATTAATCTTCACTTTAGTTAAAATATACGATGCAAAATTCCAGAGTAAACGAGTAGATGACGAAAGAATTGAAATGCTTACAGAACAAGCATATCTCATTTCTGCTGTTGCAGGAATTATTATGCTTACTCAACTTGCTATAGTAGAAATTCTAACTGAAATAACCATAAGTACTCTTGACACATTCTTCTTTGTAGCAAATACTGTTTTCATCGTATTCGTTGTTGTAGAGCTCTTTCAATATTATATCATGTCATAAAATATGCGGTGATGAGAATTAAAAACCGATTGAAAGAGTTACGAAAAGAATATCACTTAACTCAAGAAGAATTGGCGAACAAACTGAAAATTACTAGACAAACCGTTATTGCAATCGAGAAAGGAAAATATAATCCTTCCCTTAATTTAGCATTCAAATTTGCCCGATTATTTGACTGTAAAATTGAAGATATTTTCATATATCAGGAATAAAGGTATTGTGATAATATTGACTAATAAACGTGAGAATAATCATCAGAAAAGATATTGTAATGACAAATTAATGATCAGTAGTATTATTCTTGCTTCTACAATTACTTTTTTCCTTTATACTGTCCCTGATTGGGTATTTCTGGAATATCCGATTAGAGATCTTGTTCAGTTTCTTCTTTCACTATTAGGTATTGTTAATGAACCTATTCCCAAGGGTGGGGATTTTATTATCCCAATGGAGCTTCGAGGAGGGTCTTTCCCTTTCTTAGATGCGACAGAACAGACTCCAGGAGTACTTATCACATCTACCCAAGGCAAGTATTACATCACCAAAGCTTGTACAGCAATGCAGGCTATGAGCTTACTCATAGGAGTGATCATTACTACTGAAACCTCAAGATATGCAAAGTTAAAAACGATTGGATTAACCTTTACTGTATTATTTTTTATGAATGTTCTTAGAATCACATTCCATTTCTGGACTATAACGTTACTCTGTCAATACTTCCATCTAGATCACGGAACAGCGTTTTTTTGGGGACATGATGTCTCATCGAAAATTTTTGGATTTATTGGAACGATTATTCTAGCTTTGCTAATTGAGAAATTAGATGTCCCGATTATTGATCAATTTACTGATTGGTTAGACTATTTCTGGTGGCGAGGTACCTGCATAGTAGGTTATTCGAAAATGAGAAAAGGTTCTGATTGAGAATTAACTAGTTTTATTCTTCAATTAACAACTGAGCTCCCGATAAAAAACCCAGTCACCAAAAATACCCACTCTCGTCAGTGTTCAGGTCGTAGAATTTACAAATGTTTATAATAACACATTGAGCTTTCATCAGTGACTTTTGGTGTTCGTTCTTGGAATTCTTTCTGATTCTTGAATTTATTAATGTCATTAATATGACTTTATGTTCAATTTTTATGGCAATAATTATCATTTATCTTATTGAGAATCCGAATCTGCGAACAAGAAAGAATATCGCTTTTATTCTGACTTTCTTATCACTCTCTATTTTCTTCTTTAGTAATTATCTCTATTATTCTTTTGAGAGCCACCAATTACTTGATTATCCTTATATTGAAGGGGTTTTAGATTTTTCTCTCAGTGCCTCCGTTTTTCTTTGTTTGATTTGCTATACCGTCTTTTTGTTTATTGAATTAGAGGATACAAAGTATCGGACTATAATGAGTTCTCTAGTAATTATATTCATCTTCTTGGGACTGATAATAGTGGGAATGATAGTAATAACGACAGGAGATGAGGAAATATTCCTTTATAATGTACTTGCTATTGGAGGAACAGTAGCAGGTTCACTTCTTGGTTTCATCACTTTACCGAAAGCTACTCGTGAAAAGTTCTTTCCTGTACAAGATCGTTTATTAATGAGGCAAAAAAATATACGATTTGTTGGAGTGGGAGTCATTTTTGTTAGTATTGGATCATATTTACAACTTTTAACCATTTCCATGCCTGAATTAACAATCATAATTGTCATTGTGATGTGTATTGCTGTTCTACTGTTTTTTATCGGAATAACTAAAACACGAGAGCATCTTAGAGAAATTTCTTTACGTATCATGGAGAACCAATTAAATGAACTAAGAGAAATAGATCACTTAAAAGCTCAAATAATTGATATTTCATCTCATGAAATGCGTACACCAATTGCAGTGATAAAAGGACACTTCGATTTGTTATTAACTGATGAAAATAATCATCAAATGGCTCCCGAGATACGACAAAAAAGTTTTAACGCAATTAAAAGGAATATCGATCGAATAGAACGAACATTAGAAAATATCTACGATTTTTCATCCATAAGGAGAGACCTTTTTGATTTTCATTTCGAGGATACGAATTTAACTGTGGTTTTAACTAGCACAATTAATGATATGAGTAACTTAATTGAAAAAAAGGGTTTATCTATATCATTCACAAATAATCTCGCCCTAGAACCTTTTGTAGAAATAGATCCTGTTCGTATCTCACAAGTACTACGCAATTTACTAGAGAATGCTATCAAATACTCATCAGAAGGAGAAATAACAGTAAATCTTACCGAATCGGACTCTGATTACATCATTTCAGTCATTGATCCTGGCATTGGGATTGATGAAGAAAGCATAAAAACTATTTTTGATCCATTTAAAGGGAAGAATGAGTCAACAATTGATGTTAAAGGATTAGGCTTGGGTTTATTCATTTGTAAGAATATTATTGAAGGCCATGGAGGGAGGATCTGGGTTACCTCCGAAGGAAAAGGAAGCCAATTTTATTTTTCACTTCCTAAACCTGTGCTGTAGATTTTCCCATTGACCCTATTCTATAAGTTGTCTAAATGGTTTTTATCCCTTCGACAGACAAGGATTGTTAAGAAAACATCCTAGTTGTGATTAACTCTAATAGAGTGATAAAAACCGCGCCAATCAATATAATGAAACCAATTTCCCAGTTAAAAATTTCCAAAATTATCTCTGAAAGCTGAAAATATGCAAAAATTATTATATTTAAGCTGATGAAGATTCCTATCCATTTACGAATTTGATTTTCTATGTTCTCTACTGTGAAACTATAACGATTATTTATTTTACCAAAAAAGAAAGCGTGCAAAATAAGGAAGACATATACAGCAATAATATTTGAAAAGAAGATTCTAATGTATGCATAGAACATACCTTGCGTCATAACCTCCTGAAGGAGAAGGAATATGAAAGTATTGGGTAGTAAACAGGCAATTGTTATGACAAGTTGCTTAGATCGAAAAAGATCTCTTTCTTCAAAAGGTAAAGTCGAAAGTATTCCACCAAGATTCCTTTCAGATAATCTTAAACTATTATAGAATATGAATATTAGGAATCCCGTCATAAAGACTAATAATGTAGTTATAAACCACGCTTGTTCCCAACCACTATCAACGTACCTTTCTGGCATCACAAAGGAATACATAAGTAAAATTAACGGCATTATCAGTCCTAGAACGAATAAAGTAAGAGCACCATAATCACGGAAGACCATTTTCAAGCTCTTTTTTATGAAAGTAATAATTGGGTTTGAAATCTTAACTTGTACGACAATATCTTCCTCGGAGATTACCTTATAACTGCTTACTACTGACTCAAATGATAATCTCTGTATGAGAGAACTTCCTTTCTTGAAAACAATTGCAATTATACCTAAAAGAATGACAATTCCTATGCACGAAGAAAATAATAGTATCATAGATACTGATCTATTAGGTAATAATAACGCTAAAGTAGTAAAGTAACTGCTAGAAAAGGGAAATGGGATTAACGAGAGAGTAAAGTTAACTTCTGGAGTAATATCTCCCGTAATAAAACTAGAATTGAATAATGCATTGATTATATTATAGATGGAGGACATGAGGAAAAATATAGGAAGAACGGTTAATACATAAATTATTAATGAGATAACCGTTATAATTGGTCCCATTGGAGACTTTTCTGACTTATTGAACACTTTTTGAGCTAAAAACCATGCTATGATCACGAGGATAGGAACAATAAATCCCAAATTAATAAGATTGTTTAGTAATAAAATAAAAAATACAAAAGGGGAGAGAGTCAGAAATAACCCAACAACTGGAAGAACAAACAAAATGAAAGTTAAATGAATGGCATTCATGCGAAAGAAAACAAAAAAGGTTAATTGGGTCATATCACGAGAGCTTAGGGGGAGAGGACGTAATAACTTAAAATAGTCTCCTCTCAGAAAAGTCACATAGTTCATTAAACACGCCATAAATAGAATAAATAAGATATACGCATTATAAATCGATAGTATCAAACTAAATGTAAATACTACTGCAGTAAAGTTGCTAGAAGTAATATCTACAGAAAATAACTGTAAAATACCAATTACTGGTAAAATTGATATTGCCCCTACGATATAGCAGATAAACAAGCCACCAAGAAGCGCTAATCTTCTTTGAGATTTCATATTCTTTTCATATTTTTCAATAGTTTCCACTTTTGTAGATATTCCAGAAGTCAATTGGGTCTGAAAGTAGATTTCTTCGTGAATTTTTTTCGAGAATTGCCAGAGCTCACTTCGAGATAAGTTTACCAAGTGCTTGACCTCCCTAGGTTTTCCCAACAGCAAGTCGTCTTAAATTTGCAATAATCCCATTGGTTACCTCTTCTTGATCAGTTAATTTCAAGAAGACTGTTTCAAGTGTAGCTCCTGCAGAATGAGCAAGCTCCTGAAGTTCTTCAAACGTCCCTTCAGCAACCATTTTCCCTTGATTGATAATCCCAATTCTTGTGCAGAGAACTTGTGCTTGTTCCATGATGTGCGTTGAAAATAAGATAGAACCCCCAGCCTTGATATGGATTTGAAACAATTCCTTTAATATAGCTGAAGATCGGGCATCCAGTCCAGAAAACGGTTCATCAAGAATTAACAATTTTGGCTTATGTAGTAAAGCGCAAATGATTTGGATCTTCTGTTTATTGCCCTGGCTAAGACTTGCTATTAATGAATTGTAATGCTTCTTCGCGTTTAGCGACATAAGAAGTTTATCAGCTTCAAAAGAGGTTGTTTGGGGATTTAAACCTCGTAACGAAGCAACAAAATTTAACAGTTCATCAACAGTCATGGATTCATATAACGAAAACTCCTCTGGAACATAACCAATGTTTTTCTTCACCCTTGTAGGAGTTTTGATGGGATCGTCTTCAAAAACAGAAATATTTCCAGAGTTGATTTCTAGTAATCCAAGTATGGATTTAATGGTGGTCGATTTTCCAGCGCCATTTGGCCCCAATAATCCGTAAATCTCCCCGGGTTTGACTTCGAAAGACAGCCCATCAACCGCTTTAACAGAACCAAAGTATTTCTTCAGATTGTGTACTACTAAAACTGTTTGCATAATAAAATCACTCCTGAAAGACATTCAATATGAAATGTTTATATTTCTCAAAGGCTTCTCGACCTTGTTCAGTAATTTCCAAGATGGTCACAGGTTTCTTACCCCGAAAAATTTTATCAATCTTGATATAACCAGCATCCTCTAGTTTAGAAGCATGCGA
>JBHLPQ010000312.1:0-3006 GCA_048939265.1 Promethearchaeota archaeon | reverse complement strand
TGGTAATAAACAAGACTTGAAACAATTCAGAGTACTTATGGAAAAAGTGTTACCTGAAGTAGAAGTAATTGTACCAGAGAAGTTCAAACTGGTTAGAATTTCTGTCTAAAGTCTGTACTTCAGGAATGGATTATTCTTTAATTCAAATAGCTAGAACTCTTATGATGTGGGGATAAAAACTCCTCTTTTTTTTATATGAATAGAAACATTTTCAACTATGAAGGAATTCAAACGATCGAAATATTCATAATAAATCATTTCAAACGATTGCAATCATTGTTTCATCCTATGATTTAATGACGTAGGGTGGTGTGTAAAATATGGCAAAGATTACTCCAGATTTATGGATGAAATCGTGGGATTCCCATGTTAGAAATAATCTCGAATACCCAACGGAAAGTCTTGGTATCCTATATACTCGGGCTATGGCTAGATTCCCTGATAAACCTGCTTACTGGATGATAAACAGAGAAATTTCGTACAAGGAAGTTTTAGAACAAGTACGAAAGTTTGCTTTCTTCTTACAGCAAAATGGGGTAGAAAAGGGAGATGTGGTTACGATTTGTTTACCCAACTGTCCTCAGTATTTGATTGCTCATTTTGGTACCCTTCTAGTTGGCGCTGTTTCTTCTGGGTTAAATCCCCTTTTAAGTGAGAAGGAGGTTACCTATCAATTGAACAATAGCAAGAGCAAAGTTATTGTAACCATGGATGTTATTTATGATAAACGATTGAAGAAGATATTGGATGAAATTCCTGCTCTTGAGATTGTTATTGCCACCAACATTTCGGAATATATGGGGTTGAGTAAGATTGCTGTTTTTTTTGGAAAACTATTTGGGAAAATTCCTAAGGGAAATGTGGATGATTGGCCTGGAAAAACAGTAGTCAAATTCTCTGACATAATGTTAACTGCTTCTAGTGATGTAAGTGAAGTTGAAATTGATGTAGACAATGATTTAGCCTTACTACAATATACAGGAGGGACTACAGGGGTTCCAAAAGGAGCGGAGCTTACTCATAGTAATATTATTGCTATGCATGTTCAATTCACCCATTGGTGTTCTATGGACGACAAAGAAGTGGCTCTATCAGCTTTTCCTATGTTTCATATTGGTGGACTAATTGTCGCGACACAAGCAGTTTGGGTAGCTGCTAATCAGATTCTGATTCCTAATCCAAGAGATACTGATCATATTATCAACTCAATGATCGAAAAGAACCCTACAATATTAGGAAATGTCCCCACTCTTTATGGGATGATAATGAATAACCCGAAATCCCAAGAGATTCCAAAGGAAGTATTAGACAGTGTTATTGTCTATGCTTCTGCTGCCGCACCTTTTCCTGCAGAAATGATCCGTGATTTTGAAAAGCATATGCAGGCAGAGAATAAAGTGATGGAACTCTATGGTTTGACTGAAACGACATCGAACATTTCTAATCCCTTTTTTGGCTTAAAAAAAGTAGGTAAAATTGGACTCCCTCTACCCGACACATTAGTCAAGATAGTAGATATAGAATCAGGAGAAGATTTAGAAACTGAGGAGCCAGGGGAAATTTTGATTAAAGGTCCTACTGTCACTCGTGGATATTTCAACAACAAGGAAGCTACTGAGGAGGCAATTAAAGATGGATGGTTTCACACGGGGGATGTTGGTATTATGGATAATGATGGGTATATTCAGATTGTTGACAGACTTAAAGACATGTTGATAGTCAGTGGCTATAAAGTGTTTAGTGTTCATGTTGGAGACGTCTTAACTAAGCACCCAGATGTTGAACTGGCCACAATTATTGGTTTAGATGACCCCAATCGTCCTGGAAGCCAAATTGTTAAAACCTACATAATATTGAAGCAGGGAATCAAACCCACTTATGAGGTACAAGAAGATATCAAAATCTTCGCCATTGAAAATTTGTCCAAATATGAGAAACCAACATTATGGGAATTTAGAGAAGAGTTACCTCTCACTTCAGTTGGGAAAGTGCTTAAGAGAGCTCTACGAGATGAATCTGTGTCATAGTAGATTTACAGAATTGATTTGGTTGGTATAATCGATTTCTACTAATTCACTTTCGTACAAACGGTGGTCATTTCTAAGGAGAGCTCTGTACCTGTTGTTAACACCTCTTTTCCCTAGAATCATACGTGTTCTTTTTCGTTTTGAAGTGTTTGGAGGAGACAATTTAGAGAACTTTCCCGAGGGTAGAGGTATCATCTTCTGTATTAATCATCAGTCTCATTTAGATGGTTTTATGGTTATTAGTGCCATTCTCCTACCTTATGGGCCGAGAAAATTCCTTAACTTCATTGCTTCTGGGAAAATATTACTAGGAACTTTCTTCGGTCGAATCCTCTTATTTCTGGGGGCAATTCCGATATTCAGAGAAAATCCAAAACCAGCCATTAAATATAGTTCTAGATCCGTATTAAATGGGTTCGCTGTGTTAATAACTCCTCAAGGTAGACGAATTCATAGGACTCCATTTCATGATTATTTTAGCCTAGCTGAGGAAGGACGAACAGGAATTGGTAGAATTGTTCTCACAACGAATTGTAAAATCCCTGTAATGCCTGTCTATATACATGGAACCGCGGAAGTATTACGGCCAGGAACAATAATCCCAAAATTTGGATCCTATATCTCAATTTCATTTGGTGAACCAGTCTATTTTAATCAGTTTTCTCGCAAAGGGGATTGGACTGAATCTGACCCTGATTTTTTCCCTAAAGCAAGAGAAATTACTGATTCTATTATGTATTCATTACGAAACCTATTTTTAAAAACTGAAACACATTATCTTAGATTTCTTGAGTTAATATTCAACAAAAGGATTGACGAGATTACCATTTCTTCAAATAGGCAGAAAGATTTCAACAGGTTCCTTCATCAACTTAATCGGTTTCCTCCAGCCCACATCCAAGAATTAATTGAATTATATCAACAGTGACATTATTCCAAACCATAATGAAGCCGATACGAATATACAGCAAATTGAAAC